>JAISCK010000094.1 GCA_031265635.1 Spirochaetaceae bacterium | reverse complement strand
GAAGCCTCGCGGGAAAGAAAGACCCTTGACAAGCTCAAAGAAAAACGCCTGGCTGAATATAAAAAGGCCCTGTCAGATGAGGAGATAAAAACCATAGACGATACCGCCAACGGCAGCCGTGCCCGCCGTGCTCTGGTGGACCCCTAAGAGGTACGGACACATGACAAAAGTTTTTTTGCGTGTTATATTTTTCAGGCAGTAAACAGTATGACAGCCAACTACCATACCCATACCCGCTGGTGCCGTCACGGAACCGGCGAAATCGAAGACTATATCAGGGAGGCCCTAAAGCGGGGCTTCGCGGAACTTGCCATTACCGAACATGTACCCCTGCCCGGCGATCCTGATCCGCTGCGCATGCTCTGTAGTGAATTCGATGATTTTGACCGCGAGTTTGACAGCCTCATAAAAAAGTATTCAGGGCGCATTACGCTACGCAAGGGACTGGAATGTGAATATTATCCTAGTCTCCTTGATTATTACCGGGACTTGAGGGAAAAACGCGCTTATGAGATTCTCATTCTCGGCCAGCATACCAGCATAGACCGGCGTTTTGATAATTTTTTTCTGCACCGGCCTGAAGAAGTGCTGCTCTATGCCGATGAAGTTACCCAAGGTCTTGCCACGGGGCTTTTTACTTTTCTTGCCCATCCCGACGTGCCCATCGCGGGCTACGGCAAAGCGGACGATGCCTTTATGGAAGCGATGGGTAAAATTTTTTCCGCCTGTGAAAAACTGGGTATTCCCGTGGAAATCAACGCCAACGGGTTTCATTATAAACGGGGCTATCCCTGCGTAAAGGTCTGGAAGCTGGCGGCGAATTACCGCCTCGACTGTCTTGTAAACGCCGATGCCCATCATGTAAAGGACCTCGCCGGTCCCGGCGTGGAGCAGTGCGAGACGCTGGCAAAAGATTTAAAACTCACCGTGCTGTCCCGTCTTCCCTCCCTTGTTCCCGGCCCGTAATGGTATAGTACGATAAATGAGAGGTGGAGTATGGTAATCAATGTTTCCCGGTCGGCCCTTCTTGAAATTGATGTGCAGAATGATTTTTGTCCCGCCTATACAAGTTCAGCGGGGCAGCGTTTTGGTCCCGGCGCCCTCGCGGTTACAAGCGGTGATGAGGTGGTAAAGGCCCTTAACGTCCTGGCGTTAAAGGTACACGCCGCCGGAGGCCGGGTTATCGCTACTCAGGACTGGCATCCTCCCTTTCATATTTCTTTCGCTTCGGCGCATGAGGGGAAGCGGGTCCATGACACGATTACCGTTCCCCTCGCGCCTGCCCGCGAAGCCCCGGCGCGGACGGGTCTTGCCCTGCCTGAGGCGATTGACCAGACGCTCTGGCCCGATCACTGCGTTCAGGGCAGCGCCGGCGCGGCTTTTCACGCTGATCTTGACCTTGCCCCGGTACAGTATATACTCCGTAAAGGAAGCGGGAAGGACCTTGATTCCTATTCGGCTTTTTTTGAAAATGACAGGAGAACGCCCACCGGCCTTGACGGGCTCCTCAAGGGCCTGGGCATACATACGGTGTTTCTCGGAGGGCTGGCCACCGATTACTGCGTGCTGTACAGCGCCCTTGACGCCGCCAGGCTGGGCTATCATACCGTAGTGGTAAGCGACGCGGTCCGCGGCGTAGGCGTTCCCCAGGGCTCTGTTGAAAGGGCCGTGGAACTGATGCGGGACGGGGGCGTGAGCTTTATGGACTCCCGCGAAATTATATAAGTTGAGGAATATCGTATGCACAGCGCCCTAGTTACCGATTTTTATTCCCTTACCATGGCCCAGGGTTACTGGCTCAGGCATCCCGGACAGGAAGCCGTGTTCGAGATGTTTTTCAGGCGTCAGCCCTTTGGCGGGGGCTTCTCGGTGTTCGCCGGGCTTGAACCGCTTCTTGAGACCTTAAAGGATGTTTCGTTTTCTTCCGGCGACATTGCCTACCTTGAGTCCCTGAATTTTTTTCAAAAACCTTTTCTCGATTACCTTGCGGATTTTCGTTTTTCGGGAAAACTCTGGTCGCTTGATGAAGGGGAGATAGTGTTTCCCCAGGAGCCTCTGATACGTGTTCAGGGCAGCCTTATCGAGTGCCAGATCATTGAGGGCATGCTCCTCAACATTATCAATTTTCAGAGCCTCATCGCTACCAAATCCGCCCGTGTTTGGCTTGCCTCAAACAAGGGCAGCATTATGGA
The DNA here is from genome assembly GCA_031265635.1 of Spirochaetaceae bacterium. GTDB lineage: Bacteria > Spirochaetota > Spirochaetia > Treponematales > Breznakiellaceae > JAIRTD01. The sequence goes on along the minus strand of JAISCK010000094.1, from coordinate 9,001 downwards.
ATTCGGCCTCAGAAGGGCGCAGGGGCCCGACGGCGCCCTGTCCGCCTCCAGGGCGGCCTACATAGGCGGCGCCGGGGGAACTTCAAACGTGCTTGCCGGAAAGGAATACGGCATACCGGTCATGGGAACCATGGCCCATTCCTGGGTCATGTCCTACGCGTCCGAAGAAGAAGCCTTCAGGGCCTATGCCGGTATATACCCCGAACATCCCGTGTTTCTCATCGATACCTACGATACCCTCAAGAGCGGTATCAGGAACGCCGTAAAGGTCGGAAAGCAGCTTGCCGCCGAGGGGAAGAATTTCGGCGTGCGCCTTGATTCAGGTGATGTGCATTATCTTTCCGTGGAAGTGCGGAAGATACTGGACGCCGAAGGCTTTCCCAAAGCGACCATAGCGGTTTCCAATGATCTTGACGAATCAATCATCAAAACCATGACCGCGGCAGGCGCGCCTGTTGATTCATGGGGCGTGGGAACCCAGCTTGTTACCGGCGGCAGCGAGGCGTCCTTTACCGGCGTCTATAAACTTACCGCGACGCAGGACCCCGGCGGCGAGTTTATTCCGGCGATGAAGTTTTCCGATAATCCCGAAAAGACCACCAATCCCGGAATCAAGCAGGTCTGGCGCGTCAAAGACAACCAGGGCAGGGCGCTGGCCGATATTATGGCCCTGGATAACGCCCATGACGAAGTCGGCGCCGGAAGCCGCCATACCTTCTGGCATCCCTCAGGGGACTACCGTCATTTTTACTGGGACGGTGAGGGCCGGCCCGAAGCCATGCTGAGCCTTAAAATGGAAGGCGGTAAAATATGCCATAGCCATCCTTCTCTGGCCTTCATCAAAGAGAAGGTCCGCGCCGGGCTTGAATGTTTTGACAACAGCTACAAGCGCGCGCTCAATCCCCATATCTACAAGGTCTCGGTTACGGGACACTTGAGAAACCTCAAACTTGAACTTATCAAAAATCATCTTGGGGACCTTTGATGCAAGAGCCTTCCTGCCTGGCGCGCTTTTTTGGCGCCGGGGAAAATTTTCCCTGGGACCTTGCCGACGCCTTTGACGCCGCCTGTAACGGCCTCGAAAATCCCGAAGCCCTTGCCCGCATGGAAAAACTCAGGGGAAAGGAATTTACAGACTGGAAGCATCTGGTAAAGGCGATCAGGGCCATGTACCGGGGCGACGCGGAAAGCTGCCGGGAAGCCTCTGATTCCATAGAAAGTTCTTCCACTCCGGCTTCCCTCAAAAGCCTTTTTGCGGCCTGGATTTCCGGGATGAAGAACGCCGGGCCGGCGGAAGCATCCGCACGGGCTCCCGGCCAAAGAAAGCCCGGCGCGGCGGCTCTCATGACCGGCGGGAATTCCGCTGTCCCCGCCATGGAACTGTACCGGAAGCTCCTTGTTCATCCCCATCCCCTGCGGCTCATAGCCGAGCAGGCCGATGAGGCGCTGCGCCAGGGCATGACCGGGCATTTTGAACGGTTAAGCCAGTCGGTGTTCCGCGGGCTGCGGGAAGAACGCCGCTGCGACAGCGCCCTTCTTGCCCTGCGTTATGCCCGTTACTGTCTCTCCCTCCTTAACGAAGGAGGGTACACCCAGACTGATTTTTTCTCCCTGATAGTCAGGGTGCTGGGAAGGGCCGACGGCTTTCTTGTTATAGGTTTAAGCCTTCTTGACAATGATGAAGAAGCGGCGCTCGGCGCGCTGGAAGCCGCCCTGGAAACGCGCGTACCCGAAGAACAGGCATCCGCCCGGAGCGGGGAAGACCCTGATGGGAGCGCCTTTCTTGATAACGAAATGGCCCCGGCGCTGCGGGCCATGATCAACCTTATGCGGAAAGAAAGCCCGCGTATGCCGGTAAAGAACGCGAAACCGTCAAAGCGCGGGAGAGTCCGGGGAGAGTCCCCGGGGCAGCTTGAGTTGTTTTAGATGAGGACCGTACAATGAAAGGCCGCCTCCTGGTTGAAAAGTTACAAGAGCGCCGCGTAGCGCTGGGTATAAAATCTGAAACCCTGGACCGGCTTGCCCTTGCCCTGGCCGTTCCCGCGTCGCTTGACGAACTGGAAGCGGCGCTGCCGCCGGCTGTCCGCTATCTGGGGCCGGGAATATGGGCCGAAACCATAGACAAGGCCCGCGGGGAATGAGAAGATAGTACGGAGTGTGTATGAATGAAATAAAAGTTCGTTTTAGTACCGGAGAGAGCGTGAACTGTCCGTTAGGCATCAGGGTTGACGAACTTGCCGGCGGGTTCGGCTCCCTTCATACGGATATCGCCGCGGTAAAGATCAACAATAAGATCATGCCCCTTTCCACGCGGCTTGATATAAACGCCGTACTGGAACCGGTGCTTCTTGACGTTCCCGACGGGGTAATGATATACCGGCGTTCCTTGGCTTTTCTCCTTGCCAAAGCCGCCAGGAGAATTTTCCCCGACCGGGGCCTTTCCGTGGGCCATTCACTGGGAAACACCTATTACTATACGTTCAACCAGGAAAAGAAACCTTCCGTGGAAGACATAAGCGCGCTGGAAGCCGGGATGAAAAGTCTTTCGGACGAGAATATTCCTATTGAATATTGTTATATGGCGTATAGCGAGGCGCTTGAACTTTTTCACAGCCGAGGTCAGACCGATACGGCCCTGCTACTTGACCAGCGCAGCGAATCAAAGATACCGGTTAATCTGTGCGGCGATTTCGCCGACCTCTACATAGAACCCCTGGTTCCCCGGACAGGGCTCCTCACGGCGTTTCATCTTATGGCCTATAGGGACGGTTTTCTCCTCCGCTTTCCCGGCGTGGGGCGGGGCCGCGTCATAGAGGACTTTGAGGACAGCCCCGGAATTTTTTCGGTGTACCACGAATACAAAAAGTGGGGGAGGATAATCGGCGTTCACGCGGTGGGCCAGCTTAACAGGCTCGTGTCGGACCGCACCATACGGGATTACATACGCATAGCCGAAGCCTTTCAGGCCAAGAAGATGGCCGAGATAGCCGACAGAATTTACGACAGAAAGGATGAAGTGCGGGTCGTGCTTATAGCCGGGCCTTCAAGTTCGGGCAAAACTACCAGCGCCAAACGGCTTTCCATTGACTTAAAAGTCATGGGTATGGAGCCTGTGTCCATAAGCCTTGACGACTATTACCGGGGCACGGAACAGACTCCCAGGGACGAAAACGGCCAGCCTGACTTTGAGTGCCTTGAGGCCCTTGACGTGCCTTTTCTCAATGAACAGCTCCTTGCCCTCTTCAGGGGGGAAGAGGTTGAAATTCCGGCCTTTGACTTTAAGGCGGGGCGGCGCAGGGCCGAAGGAAAAAAACTCCGCCTGGGCAGAAGATCCATACTCATCATCGAAGGCATACACGGCCTTAACGACGCCCTCACCCCGGCCATAGAGCGGTCAAAAAAATTCAAACTCTATGTTTCGGCTCTTACCCAGCTTAACCTTGACGACCACAACCGCATACCCACAAGCGACAACCGGCTCCTCCGCCGCATGGTGCGGGACAACCAGTTCAGGGCGGCGGGCGCGGAAAGAACCATCAGGATGTGGCCTAACGTTCAGAAAGGCGAAAGGAAACATATATTCCCCTTTCAGAACAGCGCCGACGCGGCCTTTAACTCGGCCCTGGACTATGAACTTGCCGTGCTGAAATTCTACGCCGATCCCCTGCTCCGCTCGGTAAAACCCACCATGACAGAATACGCCGAAGCGGTGCGGCTCCTTTCCTTCCTTGAGAATTTTGCCCCCATACCGCCCCAGTATGTACCGGGAACGAGCATACTCCGCGAGTTCATAGGCGAATCGGAGTTCAAGTATTAGCGCGTAACCTGTAGTCCTTACGTAACAATCGAAATTTTTGATCCGAGGGCTGTCTTGCCGACTTCTATGCGCGAGGGGATGCGGGAGCGCATTTCGGCCACATGGGAGATGATGCCTACCATGCGGTGTTCCCTGAGTTCGTCAAGTATGTTAAGGGCCTTGTCAAGGCTTGCCTCGTCAAGACTGCCGAAGCCTTCGTCTATAAATACCGCGTCAAGCCTTATGCCTCCCGAGCGGGCCTGTATCGAATCGGCGAGACCCAGGGCAAGGCTTATGGAGGCCATAAAACTTTCGCCGCCCGAAAGGGTTCCGCAGGGGCGGCTTCTTCCGGTGCTGGCGTCAAAGACGGCAAGGTCAAGACCTGTTTTGCCGCGGGCGCCTTCTCCTTCCCGGTCAAGTATCAGGGCGTAGCGTCCTTCGCTCATTTTTTCGAGGCGCTTTGTGGCATAGGCGCTTACCTCGCCGAGGTAACGGCCGAGGAGCCATACGTCAAAGGCGGGTTTCTTTTTGTCATTGCCCGAAAGGTCGTCAGAGAGGGCCTTGTATTGACCGGTCTCTTTGGCGAGTTCTTCCCGCCGGAGGAGTATTTCATTGTACTGCTTTTCGTCCCGTTCCGCGGCGGCAAGTTCTCCGGCGGCGTTGTCCCGTATGGCCTGGATGTCAAGGTATTCGCGTTCAAGAACGTTTAGTTCCTGTTCTGTTCCGGCCCTTGTTCCGGGACGGGCGGCTTTGTCTTTTTTAAGGGAAGCAAGGCCGGCCTCAAGGTTTTTTATCCTGCCGGAAAGTTCCGCCTTTTTTTCGCCCCGCAGTCTCAGGTCGTTTTCGAGAGCGTTGATGCCGGCTTCGGAAAGCGACGCTTCCCCAAGGGACTGTACGTTTGGAAAGGGGGAACCTTTAAGTTTTTCGGCAAAGGCCCTGTTCCCTTCGCCGTGGCGGAGTTCCGCCTGACGCCGCGCCTCTTCTGCCGCCTCTTTTCCTGTCCTGGCCGACGCGAGGGCAAGGGATGCGGCCTCCCTTGTTTTTTCGTATTCGGCGGCGGCCTTTTCTTTTTCGGAGAGGACGGCGTCAAGGGCCTTGAGGGCGGAACCGACATCGGGGGCATCCCATTCCCCGATACGGTTTTCGTATTTTGCCCTGCTTGAAGCCGAGGCTTCTTCCAGGGCTTTTTTTCTTGTTTCCAGAACGGCAAGTTCCCTGCCTGATTCCGCCGCCTCGTCCCGCAGGGCATCCCGTTCCCCCCGAAGCTGCTGTATCTGGGCCCCGGCCCTGCGGCCTTCTTCCCGCAGGGCGGTTGTCGTGTTGAGGGCGGCGGCATGGTTTTGCAGCAGCCTTTCCGCTTCGGCCAATTCAGGGAGGCGGGCCTTCCCCGCCTTTCCGCTTTCGGAGAGCAGGGCCAGGTATTCTTCCTGTAGTTTTTCTTCCCGGAGCGCTATTTTTTTGAGTTCGCCTGATTTGGAAGCGACGAGGCTTTTTTTTGAGGCCAGTTCCTGAGCGGCGCTGTTACAGGCGTTTCTGAGCGCCGGAAGCCGCTCCTCGATGCCGAAACCGCGGACCGCCGCCGGGGCCGGCCGGGGATGTTCCGGGGAACCGCAGACAGGGCAGGGTTCGCCGCTACGGAGGCCCAGGGCAAGGCCGGCCGCCGCGGAGGACCTTTCAAAGGCTTCTTTTTCCTTTTCGAGATTCTCATATTCTTCCCTGAGAACCGGTATGCGTTTTTCAAGTTCAGCCGTGGATTTTTCAAGGTCCCCAAGTTCCTTTTTGAGCGGCGTCCGTTCAGCTTCAAGGGCCGAAGCGTCTTTGGCGATACGGACCCGCGCCTTGAGCGTCTCAAGACCGGCCCGCGCCGTCTCCCAGGAACCTTCCGCGCTTTCCCCCTTTTGTATGGCTTCTTCAAGTTTCTGTATCCGGCTTTCATGTTCAAAGAGGCGCTTTCCGGCCGACTCTCTTCTTTGACGAAGGACCTCCGAGCTTTCACCAATTTCCCGGAGCGAGGCCCTGTACTTTTCAAACTGGGCTTCTTCCTCAAGCAGGGGCACAAGGACCGAACGCCTGTCCCGCAGGGACACTATTTCCCCGGCGGTTTTTTCGGATCCGGCCCTGTCCAGGGAAAGGGCTTCCTTTTCCGCGCTGGCGAGCGTTGCCAGAGACGCGGCCAGGGCTGCTTCCCCATCGTCAAGGCGGGCTTTGTATTCGGCGACGCGCAGCCATTCCTGGTACAGGGGCGAAGCGGCGCGGGCCCTTTCAAGGCGGCGCGCCTTTTCTTCGTAAAGGGAATCTTCTTCCCCGATGGCCTGGTATTCCCGCCGGGCCCTGTCAAGGTCCCCCAGTATCTGTTCTTCCCTTTCAAAAAACAAAAGGGCGGAACGGAGCAGGGCTTCCCTTTCCCTCATGACCCGCATTTTTTCTTCGGCCTTGTTAAGCCTCAGTCCGGCGTCTTCCCGGCGGGCGGAAAAATTTTCCGCCCCGCCCCCGGCAAGAAACGCGGCAAGGGCCCGTTCCGCTTCCTCAAGCCGGCTCCTCAGTTCCTTCACCTTGTCCGCCGCTTTTTCCCGCACCTTCACGGCGGCGTCAACAGGAAAGAGCTTGCCCAGCACTTCGCGCCGCTCGCTGGTATTCTGCTGGAGGAAACGGGCGAACTCTCCCTGGGGGAGCAGCACTATCTTGCAGAACTCCTCGGCGGAAAGCCCGATGAGTTCTTTTATTTTCGCGTTTATTTCGGATTTTTTTATATTGAAGGGAAGGGCGCGCTCTCCGTCAAGTTTGTAAAGAAACGCCTCTTCATCAACGGGCTTGGTTCCGCCTCCCCGTTTTTTTGTCCGCGCCTGTTTGGGCCGGCGCTCTATGCGGTAGGTCCTGCTGCCCAGGGCAAAGTCCAGAGTAACCGAACATATCTCGCCTTCAGAGGCGTGGTCGCTGCGCAGTCTGTCGGGGTGGAGATGGCGGCTTCCGGGAAGATACCCGTACAGGGCAAAACAGAGGGCGTCAAAGATGGTTGTTTTTCCCGAACCCGTTCTTCCCGAAATAAGGAAGATCTCGTCAAGGGAACCGAAGTCTATGCTGACTTCCCCGACAAAGGGTCCGGTATTTTTTAGGACGAGCCTACGGGGCCTCATGTTCTTCTCCCTGGTCTTCGATTTCTTTAAGGAGCCCCGAGAAAAGGGCGCTCTTGCCGGGATCGGCTGAACCGTATACTTCGAGGAGAAAGGCGTCAAAATCCCCGGCAAGGCTGCGCCCCTCGACATAGCGGGGAATTGTTTCCGCGTACTCGGCATAGCGGGCGGCAAAGGCTTCCTCCTGCCGTACCGACATGATAAGGGGATAGCGATTCCTGAGAAGGGGGAGGGGATTCTCCACCAGTTCCCTGCCGTTAAGGGTAAGCTCGAGGTACGCGCCGGGATCGGCGTCGCTCCTTTTTCCCTCAAAAAATTCGGAGAATGTTCCCGACAGGGATTTAAGGGGATGAAGGGGCTTTACGGGAATCGGGTTTAAGGTTATTGATTTTCCGTTTTGGTTATGCGAAAGTTCCGCCGAGATAAACACCTTGTCCTGGTTTGATTCGCCGAAGGAATAGCAAAGGGGGCTGCCCGAATACCAGGCGTTTTTCCCCGCCTTCTGAAAGGTATGGAGATGGCCCAGCGCCGCGTAATCAAAACCCGAAAAGAGGCCGGCTTCAACCTGTTCGGCGTTTCCCAGAAACACGCGCTCCGAATCGGAACCCGCTCCGCCCCGGACAAAAAGATGGGCGCCCAGCACGGTCCAGAGGGCCCCGTCGCGGACAGCCTCTTCTCTGGCCGCTTCGACAGTTTTCGCAACCCTGCGTATCTCTTCCGCGCCGCCGATAAAGGGAAGAAGAAAAACCGCGCAGCGTTCCGTGCCGGGTTTTCCGGTGAGTACGGGCTTTTCGGCGTCGCCGGGCCCCGAGGCGATGTGTATCGAGAGTTCCCTGAAAAGCTCGCGGCCAAAACCCAGCCTTGCCGCCGAATCGTGATTCCCGCTTAAAATACATATTTCAAGGCCGGGACAGCTCCGTTTAAGTTTTCCGAGAAAGGACCCGAATAACTCCACGCTTTCGGGGGAAGGAATGGACCTGTCATACACATCCCCGGCGATGATAAGAACATCGTGGGGATCTGCCTCAAGCAGGGAAACAAGAGTATCAAGCACATAACGCTGGTCCTCGATGAGGGAATGTTCATGCAGGAGCCGGCCAAGGTGCCAGTCGGCGGTATGCAGTATTTTCATCCTGGCCGGAATAGCGCCTAGCGCGGCGCTCCGATTGCGGCGGCCTTTTCCCTTGCCTCGGCCATCCATGCTCCCAGGTCCCGTATCCTGGTCTCGTTGGACGGATGGGTGCTTAAAAATTCCGGCCCCGCCGCGCCGCCCAGGGCGTTCATGCGCTCCCAGAAGGGAACCGCTTCCTCAGGATCATAACCCGCTATGGCCATGAGAATAAGACCATAATGGTCGGCCTCGCTTTCGTGGCTCCGGCTGAAAGGCAGAGTGCCGAAAACCTGGGAACCCGCGCCGTAGGCGGTCATGGCAAGGGCCTGGGTTTCCGGGGAATTGTCCGCCGTGATAAGGGAAAGCCCCGTCGCGCCCAGCTCCTGGAGTACCGAAGCGCTCATGCGCTGCTGGCCGTGGTTAAGGAGCGCGTGGGCGACCTCGTGGCCCATGACCACCGCCAGGGCGTTTTCGCTCCGTGTTACCGGAAGTATGCCCGTATACACCACGATTTTGCCGCCGGGCATACACCAGGCGTTTACCTCGTCGTTCAGGACCAGGTGGTATTCCCATTCGTAACCGTCAAGATATTCGGGATGCCCCTCATTGGCAAGCCATTTTTCCGCCGCTTCTTTGATACGGCCTCCCAGCCTCTCCACCATGACCGCGTCGGCAGTGCCGGTGATAACCTGGTTCTCGCCGAGAAAATCCCTGTACTGCCGGAAAGACGAAGGGAAAAGCTCGCTGTTTTGCACAAAAGCCATGGTACTTTTGCCGGTAAAAGGATTACTCACACAAGTGAGAGCCAAAAGAACCACAAAAAGAGACAAAAAAAACGCTCGTGTTTTCATAACGCGACACGAGGGACTCGAACCCCCCGCCTGCTGCTTAGAAGGCAGCTGCTCTATCCGGATGAGCTAGTGTCGCTTTTCGCCGAAAGTATACAGAAAACAGAGGTTTTTG
>JAISCK010000085.1 GCA_031265635.1 Spirochaetaceae bacterium | reverse complement strand
CAAGCGGATAGACTTTTCAAAACTGAACGCCATAGCGGGAATTCACGCAGCAGGCGATCTTACGGCGGGCAAGGTGCGGCTCAAGGCGGGACCGGTGCTTGCAAGCGCTGATCTTATCAGGTTGCACATTACCGGTGAAGAAGGCCATGCGGCGGCTCCGCATAAAGCTCGTGATTCGATTGTCGCTGCCGCAAACCTCATTGTCCAACTCCAGACCCTCGTTTCCCGGGAACTAAACCCCCTAGATTCGGCGGTACTTTCTCTGGGGGTCATCTCTGGAGGTACCAAGGATAACATCATAGCCAGGGATGTACATATTGAGGGTACCTTGCGTACCTTAAACAAAGAGACCCGCAGCTCTATGCAGGAAGCAATACGCAGAAACAGCGAGGGCATAGCCCTGTCGCTGCGGGTCAAGGTCGATGTGGACATCGAAGAAGGAGCCCTGCCCCTTATCAATGATGCCGGTCTCGTCAAAATTGCCGAAACAGGATTAAAAAAAGCGTTAGGTGAACAAAATGTTACCTTTGCGGAGTACCCCGGCATGGCGGGAGAAGACTTTTCCTACTATACCGATAAGGTACCCGGGGTCTTTATCTTTATAGGTGTTAAGAGCGACGAAAAAGAGCCGGCGCGTGGCCATACTGCGGAATTCTACACGGATCCGCATTCGGTAAAATACGGTGTCTTGACCCTCAGCGCCTTTGCATTGGAATACTTTGGCGTAAACCCAGGCTAATTTACTACAAGAATGTCAGAGCGACTACATTATACATACAACCAACCAGTAATCCTCCGGCTTTGCCGGGGGACCCAAACGGAGGATGGAAAGAAGGAATTCTGGGTTATACGTAGAGGTGTTTACAGCCCACAGTGGGTTTCCGTTTACGGTACTGTCTCTGGTATTGGTTTTCTGACATCCTATAGCATCGATGGTGAGAATGCAGTTGACCGGGTCCAGAAACTGGAACAATGGGGGTATGGCGGTAATCTCGTTGGATTTCTCTCCGGTTTGTACCTCTGGCCTAATACCAGGCTCAGGTCGTCGGTTCAGGCGTTTATTCGGTGGATGCCAAAGAGGAAAAGTAAATGTCTCCTCCAAAAAAAACCGCCCGGCCGCTTAAAAAAACGGCCGGGCGGGGCCTCCTTATTCGCTGTGGGGTCTAATACCCAAGAACCCGCTTGCGCGGGGGAGGTTTGCGGCGGTTAGAATCGGTAACACCGACAATAAAATGGTAGTAGACCCCACAGTTAATAAATTTCCTTACAGAACGAACCTCGTAAACGATGCAACGCTTACAAGATACCTCGCTGCTTGCGGCGAGGAGGTTCATTGCGGGTCCAAAGCCCGGACCGGGCTTTAGCCCGCGGCACTAACCGCGTTAAAAACGCCTCTGCTACTCGTCGCTTTCCTGCACCTTAAAGGCTTCCGCCGCCTTGATGACATCATCGGCAATCTTGCCCGATATGGGGGCGTAGTGGTCAAATTCCACGCTGAAGGACCCTGTTCCCGACGTGATGGAACGGAGGTCTATGGAATAGCGCAGCAGTTCGGCCTGGGGAACCTGGGCCTTGATTTCGCCTATGCCGCCTTCGGAATCCTGTCCCAGTATCTTGCCCCGTTTTCCCGAAAGGTCCGACATTACGTCGCCCAGGTATTTGTCCTCGACAAAAACCGTGAGGTTGGTAATGGGCTCAAGAAGGGTAGGGGAAGCTGTTTTCATCGCCTCGCGGAAGGCGTTCCGGGAAGCGAGTTTGAAGGACAGTTCCGAGGAATCAACCGGGTGGTACTTGCCGTCCACTATCTTTACCTCAACGTCAACAACCGGATAGCCGGCCATGGTTCCCCTGGCCATGCCTTCGGCGACGCCCTTTTCCACGCCGGGTATATAGTTTTTGGGAACAGCCCCGCCGAAAATGGCGTTGATGAAGGTATAGCCTTCGCCCCGCTTGAGGGGGGCGATTTCAAGCACAACCTTGCCGTACTGGCCGTGGCCGCCGGTCTGCTTTTTGTGGGTATACTCCGCGCCGGACTTCTTTGTGATGGTTTCCCGGTAGGCTATGCGGGGTATATGGGTGGCTATGTCCATTTTCTGGTTCTGTTTTATCTTGTCGAGGATGATGTTGACATGGAGTTCGCCCATGCCCGATATGACCGTCTCCTTGGTTTCGGCGTCAAAATGATACCTGAAAGTAAGGTCCTCCTCGGTGGCCCTGACAAGGAATTCGCCGAGTTTATCATCGTCCTTTTTCTGCACGGCGTTGACCGCCACCGAGTGTACCGGTTCGGGAAGGCGGAGGGGCATAAACTGTACGGGGCTGTCGGCGCTGGTAATGCTGTCATTGGTTTTTAACGAAGCCGACTTGGTGATGATGCCTATGTCGCCTGCGTAAAATTCCCTTTCTTCCTCAAGTTTTTTGCCCTGGCAGGTGTAGAGTTTGCTGATTCTTTCTTTTTTATTTTCGGTAACATTGAAGAATTCCGAATCGGATGAAAGCCTGCCCCGTATGACTTTAATCCACGAGAGCTTGCCTGAAAACTGGTCATAGCTGGTTTTGATAACCAGGGCGGCCAGGGGTTTTTCAGGGTCTATTTCCACGGGCTTTGTGCCCTCTCCGTCTCTGGCCGTATCATGGGAAGAACAGGGGCCGGGTCCCGCTCCGGCGATAAAATCAAGGAAGGGAATGAGGCCCGACGCCCGTATCGCGCTTCCGCAGAAGGCGGGGACAAATTTGTGTTCGGCCAGCGCCTCGATGAGACCGGTGTGCATTTCGTCGGGAGTGAGCGAACCCTGGTCAATGTATTTTTCCATGAGCGTATCGTCGCCCTCCGCCGCGGCCTCAATGAGTTTTTCCCGCGCCGCGGCGGTCTGTTCTTTAAATTCGGCGGGAATCTCACCGGCCTTTTCAAGGCCCCCGTCCTGGGCGAAATAGGCTTTTTCGTCGAGGACGCTGATTACCCCCCTGTAGGAAGAACCGGCGCCCATGGGAAGGGTAAAGGGTACCGGTTCAATCTTGAATTTTTCCTTTACGTCGGCAAGGACTTTGGCGAAATCAGCCCTTTCATCATCCATGCGCGTAACGTAGACGCCCCGGGGCTTTTCCCGCGTTTCAAGATTGCGCCAGAGCTTGACGGTCTCTATCTGGACGCCCGACGACGAGCCCACGGTAAGCAGGGCGAATTCGGCGGCGCGGAAACTTAAAATGACATCTCCGGCAAAGTCCGAAGATCCGGGCGTATCCAGGAGGTTGATCTTTTTACCGTTCCGGTCCACATGGCCCATAGCCACATGAATCGAAATTTTACGGTCTATCTCCTCGGGAGTATAATCCGCTGTGGTTTTGCCCGATTCGACAGTCTCAGGTTTGGAAATTACCCCGCCGGCATAGAGCAGGCCCTCAAAGAGGGTGGTTTTTCCTGTTCCTCCATGTCCGGCGATGGCGACATTTTTGATTTTATCACTCGTGTAGCTCATGTACGGTCTCCTTGAAGCGCAATTCGCAAAATATGCTGATACCCTATGATGAAGCCCTACGGGCCGATTGTCAAGGAAAATGTCTTTCCTATATACTACATTTAGAAAGAAACGTAAAGCGCCGCCGGCGTTTTCGCGTTTCCGTTACACAACCGCGCCTTGGGCCGGTTTATGGAGTTGACATGGCTAGACCAGGCGCGAAACAGGGCGCTAAAACAAAAAACGCGGGAAAAACCGCTTCCCTCAAGGCAAGGGCCGAGGCCATAAAGGCCCGCGCGGCCCCGGCAAAGGCCCCCAAAAAGGCCGCGAGGGCCCCGGCGCGGCAGGCAAAAACGGCGGAAGCAAAAAACCCCCGGACAAAAAGCGGGACCCCGGTAAAAACCGCGGCCACTTCCGGGGCCGAAACCCTCTCGGCGGGCGGCAAAGTATACGATGAGTCAAAAATAAAGACCCTTTCTTCCCTTGAACATATACGGCTGCGGACCGGGATGTACATAGGCCGCCTGGGCGACGGGTCCAATCCCGACGACGGCATCTATGTGCTTCTTAAAGAGATCATCGACAACGGCATCGACGAGTTCATCATGGGAAACGGCAAGCTCATTGAGGTTGAAGTCAAGGACGGCAGGGCCAGGGTCAGGGACTTTGGCCGGGGCATTCCCTTGGGCAAACTTGTTGAATGTGTGTCGGTGATTAATACCGGCGCCAAGTACAATGACGAGGTGTTTCAGTTTTCGGTGGGCCTTAACGGCGTGGGGACCAAGGCGGTCAACGCCCTGTCGTCCTATTTCCGCGTGGTGGCCGTCAGGGACGGCGAATTTGCCGAGGCGGTTTTCGAGCGGGGCGTACTCACCGGGCAGCGCAAGGGCAAACTCAAGGCCAGGCAGAAAAACGGGACCTTTGTTGAATTTGTCCCCGACAGCGGGATATTTCCCGATTACCAGTTCAACCTTGAATTTATCGAAAAGCGCGTGAGGAATTACACCTACCTCAACACGGGGCTTACCCTTACGCTTAACGGCAGCTCCTATGTGTCCCAGCGGGGCCTCTATGATCTTCTCACGGAAGAAACCGGCGACGAATGTCTGTACCCCATAGGCTACTACAAGGGCGAGCATATCGAATTCTCCTTTACCCATACGGCCAATTACGGCGAGGAATATTTTTCCTTTGTCAACGGCCAGTTTACCTCCGACGGCGGGACCCATCTTTCGGCCTTTAAGGAAGGCTTTCTCAAAGGCATACAGGCCTACTTCAAGAAGGACTACCGCAGCGAGGACATACGGGAAGGCGCCCTTGCCGCCGTGGCGGTCAAACTTAAAAATCCTGTCTTTGAAAGCCAGACCAAGAACAAACTCGGCAATTCGGATATCAGAACCTGGGTGGTTCAGAAAACCAGGGAAGCGGTTGAGGACTGGCTTCACAAGAATGTCGAGGCGGGAAAAAAGCTGGAACTGAAAATCATCGCCAATGAAAAACTCAGGACAGAACTTAATACCGTCAAGAAGGAAGCCAGAGAGGCGGCGAAAAAGATCGCCCTCAAGATACCCAAGCTCAAGGACTGCAAGTACCATCTTGACGACAACGCCGACGGCGAAGAATCAACGATTTTTATAACCGAAGGGGATTCAGCCGCCGGTTCCATGGTATCAAGCCGCAATGTAATGACCCAGGCTATTTTCGCCCTCAGGGGCAAGGTCGAAAACATGTTCGGCAAAAAGCGGGCCGCCATTTACAAGAACGAGGAACTTTACAACATGATGATGGCCCTGGGCATAGAAAACGACGTGTCGGGCCTCCGCTATGCCCGCATCGTCATTGCCACCGACGCGGACTTTGACGGCTTTCATATCAGAAACCTTCTGCTTACGTTTTTCCTCTCGTATTTTGAAGAGCTGGTAACAGGCGGAAAGGTTTTTATACTTGAGACGCCGCTTTTCAGGGTACGGACCAAAAAGGACACCCGGTACTGTTATAATGAACGGGAAAGGGACGACGCGGTAAAGGCCCTGGGCGTCCAGAGCGAAGTAACCCGCTTCAAAGGCCTGGGCGAAATAAACCCCAAAGAATTCGGCCAGTTCATCGGCGAGGATATGCGCCTTGTGCCGGTATCGATAAACGCCCTCAAGGCGGTTCCCCAGGTTCTCACCTTTTACATGGGAAAAAACACCCCTGAACGCCGGGACTATATCATGAAGAACCTTATGAGCGACGCCGGGTAAACAATGGCATACATTAAGAATCTTTTTGACAGAAACTTTCTTGAATACGCTTCTTATGTTATCAAGGACAGGGCCATCCCCGACCTTGAAGACGGCTTAAAGCCGGTGCAGCGGCGCATACTCCATTCGCTTTTTGAGATGGACGACGGCAAATTCCACAAGGTCGCCAACGTGGTAGGCCACTGCATGAAGTACCATCCCCACGGCGACGCTTCCATAGGTTCCGCCCTGGTTGTCCTGGCCAATAAAGAGTACTTCATCGACAGGCAGGGGAATTTCGGCAACATACTTACCGGCGACGAGGCGTCGGCGGCGCGGTATATTGAATGCCGGGCCACGCCCCTTTCAAAAGAAATTTTCTACCATCCCAAACTTACCCCCATGGCGGATTCTTACGACGGCAGGAACAGGGAGCCGGTACTCTTCCCGGCGAAAATCCCCGTGGTTCTGGTCATGGGCGCCGAGGGCATTGCCGTCGGCATGTCAACAAAAATACTGCCCCACAATTTTGTTGAAGTCCTTGAGGCCGAAAAAGCCTGCCTCCTGGGCAGGAAGTTCCAGCTCTACCCGGATTTTCCCACAGGCGGTTTTGTGGACGTGTCCGATTACCGGGACGGCAACGGCAGGGTGCTGGTACGGGCAAAAATCGACACCTCCGATCCCAAGCGCGTAGTCATACGGGAACTGCCCTACGGCTCGACCACCGAGAGCCTTATCAACAGCATAGAAAGCGCCGCCAAGGCGGGGCGCATCAAGATACAGTCCCTCAATGATTTTACCACCGAAAGCGCCGAGATCGAAGTAAAGCTCGCCAGGGGAGTCTACGCCGGCGAAACCGTTGACGCCCTGTACGCCTTTACCGAATGTGAACAGTCCATCTCGGTGAATCTCCTGGTGATAAAAGACGGCCTTCCCCGGATAATGACCGTTACCGAAATCATCAAGCACCACGCCAAACAGCTTGTAAGGATTCTTACCAAAGAACTCGAAATCGAAAAAAAGGAACTCCTCGACAAGCTCCACCTCCGGGGCCTTGAGCGGATTTTTATCGAGGAACGCATCTACAAAGCCATCGAAAAGATGAAAACCGCCAAAGGCGTCCAGGACGCGGTTATCGCGGGCTTCAAACCCTTTGCCAAAGAAGTGGGACCCAGGGGCGTAAGCGCCGGTGACGTTGAGCATCTCCTCAAGATTCCCATACGCCGCATATCCCTCTACGACATCAACAAGGCCAGAGAGGAGATGCGCGAAATCCAGGCCCGGATCAAGGAGATAAACAACCACCTGAAAAACATAACGGCCTATGCCGTTTCTTTTCTTGACGGAATCATTGACAAAATAAAAGCCAATGCTGAATTGGGCAAAGGGGCAAGGAAAACCAGGGTCGGAACCTTTGACAAGGTTGATGTAAAGGAAGTCGTCAAGAAGGATATGGTACTTAACTATGACGCCAAGACCGGCTATTTGGGCACTGCCGTTCAGGGCATGACCGTAGCCGAGGCGTCGCCCTTTGACCGCGTGCTTGCCGTAAAAAAGGACGGCACCTATATGGTAACCGATCTTCCCGACAAGGCGTTTATAGGAACCGGCGCGTGGTGGGCCGGCATTGCCGACAAGGAAGAACTTTCAGAGACGGTGTTTACCGTGATTTACAAGGACGGCCAAAACGGCTGCCCCTATATCAAACGCTGCGTCATTGAAGGCTGGATCATGAACAAGGAATATTCCCTGGTCCCCGAAGGCAGCGAGGTACTCCTTGTGGACACCAGGCAGAAATTTTCCTTTACCGTCCGCTATGTTCCCCGGCCCCGCCTCAAGATAACCCACGAGACCTTTAAGGCCCAGGATTACGCCGTGCGGGGCCTCAAGGCCGGCGGCCTCCGCCTTGCCAACAAGGAAGCGGCAAAAATAGAGGTAAAGTAAATTCAAGATAGTTGTTCCAAAACCCGGCTGGTTTTGGGACAGCCGTCTTGAATTTCAAATTTTAATTGACAGATTTTTGCTGGGGGCCTACTATGGTGTAATGACCACATATATTGAGGAGGATAATCATGCAAAAAAAATCACATTTTCAGAAGACGGCAATTTTAGGGCTGTGTTTCTTTGCGGTATCTCTCTTAACAGTATGTGCTTCTTCGATAGCGCAAAAATCCGTAAGTCTCGCAAGAGACGGAGTCTATGATGCTGTGGCAAGGGGCAGAAACGGCGATGTTCCGGTTACTACGACTATTTCCGGCGGAAAGATAAGCGGGGTCGTGGTAGGAGAGAATATTGAAACGACTGTTTTTACCAGCCGCGCTGTCCCGGTTCTCATTGAATCAATCATTCAAAATAATTCCTATGGCGTCGATGTCGTAGCGGGGGCAACCTTCACCTGCTCCGCGATTAAGACCGCCGTGGCCAACGCGGTGGACCAGGCGGGAGGAGGCGCCGGCCTTTATGGAAGAAGGCCGGTTCCCGCGAGAGGTAAAGACGAGACTATTACTGTAGATGTAGCCGTTATTGGCGCGGGCATTTCCGGTATCATGGCCGCAGCAAACGCCGCCGATAATGGCGCAAAAGTCGCCTTGCTGGAAAAAACCACCATACTTGGCGGATGTTCGCTTCAATCATATTCTACTATAGCTTACGGTGTTAAGGCCGAAATTGAGCGAGGCGAAAGAACTGACGAACTCATACGGGAAAAATTTAACGCCTGGATAGAAAAAGAGATGTTCCGGGTAGATGCTTCGCTTCTTAACACCTATCTTAAAAACGCGGGATCGGCAATGGATTATCTTATTGACTGCGGTTTTTTGGGACAGCCCATAGATTTCAGAGGACGCATCAGGCTCATGCTTATCCCTTATGATGAGAGGCAGCCCATTCTTGAAAAAATGCTTGATGCAACGGTGGTACGTTCCGGCGGCGCTGTATACAGGGAAACGACAGCCAAAACGCTTATATACGATAATGGCGTGGTTAAAGGTGTTGTTGCTGAAAGATCCGATGGTTCTACTTTAACGATATATGCCAAGGCAGTGGTCATTGCGACAGGAGGCTATGGCGGCGATACCCAAATGGTGTATGAAACTTCGGGAGTCAGGGCTGAAATGGGCTGCCTTGGTTCCACCATAGGGGAAGGAATCAAGATGGCTTGGGCTGTAGGGGCCAAAGTACCTTCCAATCTGGGAGGTCTTCAGCTTCATCAGACCCTCACTCCGGCCTATCTTCAGGGCTATGATTATTTTCATATGCGTATGCCCCTGATTATCGGGTATCTTCCTTCTCTGCTCAATGTAAGCGGTAAGGGTATACGTTTCCGCAATGAGGCGTGGAACAATACCCCGGTCGCGGCATCCAACAGTGCTGCCTTTACAGGAGGCAATACCTTTGTTCTGGTTTCGCAGTCCACCCTGAACAAGCTTGAACAGGGCGGTATAGGCGCGGTGGGAACCGATCTTTCTCCATCCATACCTCCAGAGCTTAAGCCCGCGTTTGAGATTGATACGCCCTGGCCAAATATCAAGAAGGTCATGGAAGATACGGTAAACGGTGGCTGGGCCTTTAAAGGTAATACTATTGAAGAAGTTGCCCGCGCCGCCCGCATTGACCCGGCGGTATTCAGGGAGACGGTGGATACCTATGAGAGTTACTGCGAAAACGGCAAGGATGAATATTTTGACAAGCCCGCAAAGTATCTTATTTCCTATGAATATGGGCCCTATTACCTTATTGAATCTTCATACAACCAACTGGGAACCACAACCGGCCTTGTGGTAAATGCCCGGATGCAGGTCCTGGATACCACCGATAATCCCATTGAAGGGCTTTATTCCTGCGGATCCGATGCGGCAAGTACTTTATACAACAATATGTACACAGGTCAGGGGGACTGCATAGCATTTGCCATAACATCAGGAAAAATCGCGGGTGAAAGCACCGCGGCTTTTGTTAAGGGCAGATAGAACAGGTTTTACCGTGGGTCCCTTCGGCGTTCTGCCGGAGGGACTCGCCAGAGATTTTCCCTCTCTCAGGCAGCCGAAACAGCCGTTTCTTTCGCTTCGTAAAGATAGCCGGTACTGAGACAGATATTAAAAAGATGGCGGGGCATAAAGTCCTCAATTATTTTTTCATAGCCGTCCCGGATACGGGTTACTTTAATCATAAAGCCGTCGCTGGTCTCCCTGAGTATGTCCATGAATTCCAGTTTTCCCGGTTCATTCTTTATACAATAACGTTTCATGGTAGTACCTCTGTTTTTATTATCGGAAACCCGGCTTCCCCTTTTGAGTGCTTTGCATCATAGTTGAAACATGGCAAGCGACGCCCACGCCCATCCCTATGACCTCGCGCGCCTTTACCCCCCGGCGGAAGCGGAAAGGCGGCGGCTTGGCATTGCCTGTGCCGCCAGCGCCTGGAACCCGGAAGAATTCCTCTTTCAGGAGGCCCTGGCCCAAAAGGCCCGTGAGGACGGGGCCCCGCCGCTGATGCTCTGTTACGCGGTACACCCCCAGCTCCCCAGGGAACGGGCGTCTTTTGATGACTGCCTTGATTTTCTTGCCGCCCTTGCCGCCGGAAAGAGAATATGCGCGATAGGCGAGACCGGATTTGACCTTTTTGACAGATCTTTTAAGGATACTGAGGCGGCGCAGGACGCCCTCTTTTCCGCCCATCTTGAAACCGCCCTGCGTTACGGCCTCCCCCTGGTACTCCACATACGGAAGGCCATGCACAAGGTCTTTTCCCACGCGGCTTCACTCAGGCGGCTGCCGGCGGTGGTTCTTCATTCCTATTCAGGGACAGCGCGGGAAGCCGGGGACCTTCTAAAAAGAGGCGTCAACGCCTATTTTTCATTCGGCAATACCATACGGCTGAACCACAAGGAAGCCATGCGTTCCTGCGCCCTGCTCCCCGCCGGAAGGCTCCTCTTTGAAACCGACGCCCCCTATCAGCCGTTCAGGGGCAGGGCCTTTTCACTCTGGGAGGACACGGCGGCCATACTCGCCTCTGCCGCGTCGCTCCGCGGGGAGGCGGGGAGCCCGGTCTTTCGTCCGGGGGAACTTGAGGCTGTAAGCGACGCTTCGTTTTTTAGTGTTTACGGGAACGGTGTATGAATGAAAAAAGAGCTGTCCGAACAAAGTTTTTTACGTTTTCGGACAGCCCCTGTAATCCTCGATGGTTTTAAGAAGATTCGTCCTGTTGACGCCTATCTTGTCGGCAAGGGCTTCCAGCGTGGGGGCGCTTTCATAGAGGCCAAGCTCATAATATTCCCGCACATCCCGGACACTGTCGATGATGGAGCGGTCAAAAATCATCCAGCCCTGGCTGGGGGTTATGAACGAACTAAAAAACCGTACGGCGCCTTCCGGGGAACTGGCCGCCGGTGCGCTGGAAGACTTTGCCCAGGTCTGGGATGCCAAATACCCGGCTATTTCCCGGTCCTGGAAGAGCTGGTGGATGGAGGTGATACCCTTTTTCAAGTTTCCCCCTGAAATCCGGAAAGTGGTTTATACGACCAACGCCATTGAGTCGGTCAACTATACGATCCGCAAGGCTGTCAACAACCGGCAGTCCTTCCCGAATGATGACGCCGC
>JAISCK010000079.1 GCA_031265635.1 Spirochaetaceae bacterium | reverse complement strand
ATCCTGATCTGATCCGGTTCAGGGCGTTACACCAAAGTCTTTTAAGGAGGGCTTAATGGTTTCCGGGGAATTTGTCATTACCAATCCGACAGGACTGCATACGCGGCCCGGCAATGATTTTGTCAAAATGGCCAAACAGTTTTCCTGTTCCGTTACTGTTTCCAAGGGAGAAAGGAGTGCCGACGGCAAGAGCCTCCTCAAGCTCATGAAGGTGAATGTCGTCAAAGGGGATGTCCTTGTCATACAATGCGACGGCCCTGACGAAAAGGCGGCTCTTGAAAGCCTGGGGAATTATCTTGCCTCCCTCAAGGAATAATATGCGTTTTGAAGGAATAGGCGCTTCTCCGGGCACAGCCCTGGGCAGGGCCGTTGTTTTCGTACACCGCCTTCCTGCCCCGGAAAATTCCGCCGGCGTGTTTTTGGGCGTTGAGGAAGAACTGGCCCGTTTCCGCGGAGCCGTTAAAACCGTACATGCCCGGCTCCTTGATCTGGCAAAAGAAGGGGGAGAAAAATTCGGCGCGGACAAGGCGGGCATCTTTGAGGGTTACGCCGAAATACTCACGGATGACGAGATTGAAGAAAGAGCCGGGGCCTTTATCTCAGGCGGCCTCACCGCCGCCGGGGCCGGGCAAAAAATCATGGAGGAGCTTGCCGGGGAATGGGAAAACATGGAGGGCCCCTATATGGCCCAAAGGGCCTCGGACCTCCGGGACCTGGGCAGGAAATTAAGCCTGGCCGCGTCAGGCGGAGAGGACCCTGAGCTTCCCTCTCTTTCAGAACCGTCCATTCTTGTGGCCGACGAACTCAGTCCCTTTGAGACAGCCGCCCTGGACCACCGCCTCCTCAAAGCCCTGGCCCTGGATTCGGGGGGCTATACAGGCCATGTAGCCATACTGGCCCGTTCCCTGGGCATACCCTGCGCCGTCGGTCTCGGCGGCGCTTCCTCCCAGGTCAAAAGCGGTGAACTCTGCGCCCTGGACGGGGACAGGGGTTTTTTCATTTTGAATCCCGGCCAGAACGAAATTGAAATCTTCAATTCCAGGGAAGAAGAAAAGGCATCTTTCGCGCCGCTGCCTGAAACGGTATGTACCAGGGACGGCGTCTCCATATCCGTATGCGCCAACATAGGTTCCGTCGCGGAAGCGACCCTGGCAAAAGAGCGGGGCGCGGACGGCGTGGGTCTCCTGCGCACCGAATTCCTCTATATGAACAGGCTGCCCGGCGAAGATGAACAGTACGCGGCCTATGCGCGTATTCTCGAAACCCTGGACGGAAGACCCCTTACCATCAGAACCATGGATATAGGCGGGGATAAGGAATTTCCGGCGCTGGGTCTTGCCAGGGAAGAAAATCCCTTTCTCGGTTTCAGGGCCATAAGGATAGGCCTTAAAGAAAGGGGCGTGCTTAAAACCCAGATCAGGGCGATACTCAGGGCCTCCGCCCTGGGAAAAGCGGAAATCATGTTCCCCATGATTATTTCGCCCGGAGAACTTAAAGAGGCAAAGGCCATGCTTGAGGAATGCGGGAAGGAGCTTGAAAAGGGAGGGCTTGCCTGGGGAAGGCCGCCTGCGGGCATTATGGTAGAGACTCCGGCCGCCGCCCTCATGGCCGGGGAACTTGCCGCTGAGGCTGAATTTTTCAGCCTGGGAACCAATGACCTTACCCAGTATACCCTTGCTGTGGACCGGGGAAACCCAAAGGTGGCGTCCCTCTACGATCCCCTTAATCCGGCGGTGCTGCGCCTCATGGCCATGAGCGCGGATGCCGCCGCCAAAGCGGGCATTCCCGCGGGAATATGCGGCGAACTTGCCGGCGACGAAACGGCCCTGCCCCTGCTTCTGGGACTGGGCCTGGTCAAGCTGAGCCTGTCGGGACCGAAAATTCCCCTGATAAAAAAAGCGATACAAAACCTTGACACAGACTCCTGCCGCGCCCTTGCCCGGGAGACCCTTGCCCGCGCGGACGCCGGAGAGGTACGCGCCCTGTTACAGCGCTTCCCGTGATCCCAGGACACGGCGGGCAAGCTCCCTGCCCCCCGCCTCAAGACGCTCCAGGGTTTCGCTGTCCGGGCGGCCCTGCCACTCAAGGGAATCCATGCTGGTCCAGGAAAGTTTTTCGAGCGCCGCCTCGTATTCTTTTTTCGCGCCGCCGGCCCAGCCCCAGGACCCTATACGGAGTACGGTCTTGCCTGAGATGTGCTTGCGGCGGAATATGTCCAGCACATAGGCCATGGGAGGGAACATGGCGTATTCATAAGTGGGCATGGCTATGACCAGACCCGAACTCTTATACGCGCCGGCAAGCACATAGGATACGTTTTCGTCGGGAACCCGGTAGGAACTAAAGGGAACGCCTTCGGCTTCTATGCCCCGTATCACCGCGTCTACTCCCGCGCCGGTATTCCCGTACATGGAACCCCAGATGACGCATATTTCTTTTTCGGTTTTTCCCCCGGCATAGGAAGCGTAACGAAGATAGCGGTTAATTATGGCCTCGGGGTCTTTTCTCCATACAGGGCCGTGGCTTGGGGCCACACACCTGATCCTGTGGTTTCTTTCCCTTATTTTCTGTACGCCCTTTTCCACAAAGGACGAAAAGGAAGCGACTATATTTGAATAATAACGCAGCGTTTCCTTTTCAAAAAACGCGTGTTCATCAGGGCTTAGCTGGTCGTCAAAAACCTTGTCCCCCAGAACGCCAAAGGCGCCAAAGGCGTCGCAGGAAAAAAGGGTTCCCGAATCTTCGTCATAGGTAACCATGGTCTCGGGCCAGTGTATGTTGGGAGTCTCGATAAAACGAAGAACCTTTCCCCTGCCGAGATCAAGGCTGTCCCCGTCCTTTACTTCCCTTAGCCTTTCGGTGATCCCGTAAAAGGCCCTGACCAGCTTTATGCCCTTTGGCGTGGCGAGTATTTCGGCCCTGGTATTGATACGGAAAAAATCTCCCAGCCAGCCTGTATGATCCGGTTCAAGATGATTGAGAATGAGGTAGTCAATATCGGCAAAGGAACAACCCAGTTCGGAAAGTTTTGCCTCAAGCTGTTGGGGCGCCCCGGTCCAGTCCCTGACCAGGTCTATGAGCGCGGTCTTTTCTCCCCTGACAAGGTAGGTATTGAGCGAGACCCCCTGGGGCACGGGCCATATTCCCTCAAAAAGGTCCCCGGTTTGAATATCGGCGTGAAGGCAGTACACTCCCTCCGAGATGGTATGGATCATGATTTATCACAACCGCTCTTTAGCGTTTCAGGACCGAAACGACCCTTTCAAGAACCTTTTTCCGGTCCAGGGGTTTTACAATATAACTCTTTGCGCCGAGGAGCAGCGATTTTTTGACCACATCTTCTTTGCCCAGGGCGCTGACCATTATTACAATGGCGTTTTTATCAAATTCCAGAATCTTTTCGAGAGCGGTAACCCCGTCCATGACAGGCATGGTTATGTCCATGGTTACCAGGTCTATATTGGGGTACAGCTCCTTATACTTCTCCACCCCCTGGGCGCCGTCGGCAGCCGTAGCGGCCACCTCAAAACCTTCCGATGTAAATACCTGCCCGAGTTGTTTAGCGATAAACATTGAATCGTCGACGATGAGCACCCGGTAAGAACCACCCTCCGGTTTTATTCCGTCAGGTTCTTTGGCATTTATGCTGGGCATATCACTCTTTGCAATCATACGGTACGCTCCTCTTCTTTAATACTCTATGCCATCGTTTTGGGCAAGTCAAGCCGTTTACGAAGGCCCCGTATATGGTAAAATAATACCATGACAATGCGGTTTTTACTAGCGCCTATGGCTGAAATAAGCCACCGGGCGCTGAGGGAACTCATAGGGGAATTCGGGGGCTGCGACGAGTATTTTACCGAGATGATAAGCGCTCCGGCCCTTCTCTCCGGAGGGGAATTTGAACCTTATTACAGGGAGAATCTTCCTGACCCGGACAGGCTGGTCTACCAGTTGACCGGGGCCGACGGGGACCAGCTTGCCAGGGCCGCCGGAATCCTTGACCGGCTTGAATGTGCCGGTATTGACATAAATATGGGCTGCGCCGCCCCGCTCATTACCAGAACCGGCGGCGGGGTACGGTGGATGAACGACAAAGACAGGGCCGCCATGATGATCGCGAAGGTCCGAAAATCCGTCAAAAAACGCCTGAGTGTCAAACTCAGGCTCGGCCCTGATGAAAATTTCGAGTATCTTCTGGCCTTTTGCCGCGCCCTGGAAGCGGCGGGGACAGAGTTTATAACCCTTCACCCGCGCACGGCGGGAGAAAAATTCCGCCGCAGGGCCAAATGGCAGTATGTGGAGGCCCTTTCCGGGGAACTTTCCATCCCGGTTGCCGGAAACGGGGATATTGCTTCCGCCGGGGAACTTGCCGCCAGG
>JAISCK010000071.1 GCA_031265635.1 Spirochaetaceae bacterium | reverse complement strand
GCCGTATCAATGTGCCCCATGACCGCGCGGGTTGTTTCAAACATCTGTCCGGCTTCGCCGTCATCAATGCCGTTACGGTACGCCTCATGGGCAACGACGACATTAAGGCCAAAACGGCTGCCGTCCTCCAGGGCGCTGCTTCCCAAAAACACGGTCTTGATGCCTGTATATTCGTTGTAGACGCTTTCTGTTTCTCTAACGCCGCGGTTCTCCACCATATTGGTTCTCCCGGCAAGAACGGCCTCAAATTCCGCCTTGGTTACGCTGTTTCCCGAATAGAGAGTCCTGAGCGCCGAGGCGTAACGCGCCGCTTCGTCCTGGCCGCTGGTCCACAACCGGGCATTTACCTGCCATGCTTCAAGACCGCGCAGGGCCGCTGTCAATGTTCCTATGCCGGCGTTTACTCCTCCGGTACCCGCGTTCATGGTAACGCCGTTTCTGCCAAGATGCAACTCCAACAGACCGGACTCAACGGCCTTTCCGTTTCTCCCGGTTATACCCAGAATATCCGAATTGAACACATTGAAGGTAAAGTCATTGCCCAGCGCGAAGCCGGCTGCCTGCCCGGCGCTGCCGCCCAAAAGAGCGGACAGTTTTTCACCGTCGGTGTGAAGCTGGCCGTAAAATCCCGAAAGCCCGCTGTTCAAAGTTCCTGTGGTAAAAACCGTGGTTCCGTCAACTGCCGCGTTGATGAGGCTGCCCGTAATTCCCGTGCCGAACCTTTCTCCCGACCAGCCGAAGCCGTCTGCATCGCTGTAACTAAACGCGTTAAGGGCACTTACCGCGAGTCCTCCTGTCCATGCCTGGGTTGCCTTGAGCATTGACGAGGAAATTGCGGACGAGACTGTACCAGGAGCCGCGCTCGCCGTACCCGCAAGGCCCTGGAATTTCCCGTCGATGCCGAATCCGTTAAAGCCCACAGTAACCGCCGTACTCAAGGTACTGACCAGGGCTGTTTTGCCGAACTCAAAACCCGCTTCGGTCCAGCTCTTATATCCGCCGGCCACATCAAGGCCGCTAAAGACAAGATCATCAACCAGATTGAGGCCTATGGAAAGCGCAACGGCGGAAAATCCATCGGTTACAGGTACTAGGGCCGCGGCGATAACGGATACCCCTATGTTGACTACACTGCGTAGCGTAGGCGCGCTAAACCAGCTTCCCCTGCTGTCCCAAAGGGGTTTCTCCCACAAGGGGGCATGCATTGCCGAGAGCCCCACGGTTTCTTTCATGGACCAGTATATGTAGTCGCTCATAAGCCGGCCCAGTTCGCCTGTTCCCTGGTTTTCAAATATTGAATCTTTTCCGCCGCCGGCATTGGCGCCGGCCCTGACGAGGGGATTTGTTCCGATATGTT
Source organism: Spirochaetaceae bacterium (assembly GCA_031265635.1). Lineage (GTDB taxonomy): Bacteria > Spirochaetota > Spirochaetia > Treponematales > Breznakiellaceae > JAIRTD01. Next base: position 5,509 of record JAISCK010000071.1, on the reverse strand, counting down.
CTCCGAAGAGGCCGTTGTCCGTACTGCCGTCACCGAATATGCCGCCGCTGACGTCTTTCAGTTCGGCAAAAATCCGGTCTATAAGAACTTCTATTCCCAGGGGATCCATCTCCTCAAGGGCATATTCATTTATATCCGTATCAAGCTTAACCTGTCCAAGGGCATAGTTTTTATAAACGGCAACAGAGGCCCGGTCTGTTATTACCGAATTCAAAAGAGTTGAATGGACAATGATATCCTTGATATAGTTCTGTCCGTTTCTGCGCCATTGACCGTCCATTATAAATGATTCATCCATACTCTTGTCAAATTTTGTATTCGCTTCCCGTACCTGGGCCTCCAGTCCCGCAAGGGCAAAGACCGCGCTGTCTCTGGCTTTTACGGCAAGCGTTTTCGCCTGGGCCGCGGCGAGGCGGCTGTAGTTTTCCCTGGCAAGGGCCGACGCGGCGGTCTGTATCCTCCCGGAATTCCACATACCCAAACCGCCTGTCCCCCATTGTACCGCCGAGGCTATGGTTCCGGCGCTGTTCCCCAGGACCGCGAAAGCCGTGTCAAGGCCGGTGATTCCCGCGCTGTCCAGCACTTCGCTGAGGGCGTTTTGGGCCGCCTCAACGCCGGTATAGCGGCCAAAAGCCGGATCACGGGTGTCGAGTTTTCTGCTGAACATTTCCGCGTCAGCGCCTATGAGGGAAAGCATGGCGCTTTCAGAACGCTCCGCTGCCGCTTTTCCGGCCTGGTCAACCCAGTTCTGTTTGTCTTCAAGGCCGGACGCGTAAGCCCCGGCCCAGGCAAGATTTACCTCCTTATATTCATTGGCGAAATCCTGCTGCCAATTCCGGTATTTGGCCTCAAAGCGGGCCGTCCCCTGTTTCCAGTCCAGACGGCCCCGTTCCAGAATGAGTCCCGCTGCTTCAAGCCAGGCATTGTATTTCTCTTCAATATCCCTGGCCTGGATTTCCCATTCAGCTTCCCTGGCGGCAAACTCCGCCCTGTACCTGCTTTCGTAAACTTCCTTGATGAGGGCCGTGAGTTCCCCGGCGCAGCGGGCATACTCATTCTCCATGCCGGAGGGAGCGTTTGACATACCCTCAAGGACAGAGGCCAGAACGTCCTCTATGTTTTCATAATGGTTTTTCAGCGCCGCCGCTTCTCCGCCGTAGGCGTTATACGCAGCGGCGTTTAATTCTTCTATGTCAGCTCCGCCTTCAATAAACCGGGCAAGTACGGTCCTGTACGCCGCTTCGGCGTCTTTCCGTCCGGCTTCGGCGGAAGTATACTGCCTTTCGAGGTCCCGCCTGGCGTCATCTTTCGCGTTCCGGCTCCACCGTTCCATCGCGGTAAAGGCATCTTCGACGCTGAAATATTCGTTTTCCTCAGCCCCGGTCATGTCGTTCCAGCAGTCACGGAGCCTGTCAAGTTCCTGCATTTCCGAGAACCCCATGGCCGTTTCTATATGCTCCCAGGTTATGGGGTTATTTTTGTTTCCGAGGAGGGAGGCTATCTTATCGCTTGACGCCTGATAAACCTCAAGGCTCCGGGCAAGTTCCGTAAGGCCTGAACCGAGGGCGTTTTTGGCGCCGCTCTGTTTCTCTGCTAAATTCCGGTAAGCCTCGCCGAAGTGGGAATTGGTGTAGTCAAGTTCCTTCTTGGCATTCTTGTAGATTACCCCTATGAGGAAACGGCCGGCATTTCTTTTGATGGACCTGTACCAGCTTGAAAAACCGGAGTACACACTTTCATAAACAAAATATTCCGAAACACGGCCAAAATAGGCCGAGTCCTCACCGCCGCCTCCGCCCAAAAGGGTCAGTATCGTATAAAATTCCATGAGGCGCTGTTCGTCTTCCCCCATGGCATTCCAGGCGTCTTCCTGCATAGCCGGAAGTCTTTTTCTATACTGCGACGCCTTCTCATGAACCTCGGTATCATTATAGAAGAAAGTCCCCCCTACATAGTTTTCCCCAAGGTTGGTTCCGCTTCCCAGTTCGGAAGTATCCTCGTACAGACCCGAAAGAAACGTGTCCATAGGCGAACCTGAATTGGCGGAAATTATTTTTAAGATATAGTAGTCCCTTGCCAGGCCCCACTGCCTGAATTTTTCATTATTTACCTGTCCGTTCAGGTCCAGGAGTCCGAATTTTTGCGCTTCTTCCAAAAAGGATCTGACGGCAATCTCAAAACCGGAAATACTGTGGGTTTCGTCTCCGCTTGCGTATGACGGAACAAGGTAATCCGCGAGGTCCTTTGCGCCCTCCTCGTCTGTTACGGAAAGGCTGTAATCGCCGGTAAGGGCAAAGGCGAGTTTGCCGTCTTTAAGGGTGAGGAAATTTTTAATGCCGTACTCATCCGCTGTTTCGGGAAGCGTATAACCGGTATAGTCAAGCGAACCTGTCATGGCGGAAAGGGCGTTTTGATAGGCCCCATAGTAAAGAACGTTTTGCCGCTGTTCCGCTTCAATCTCTTCCGCGAGGATACGGTGGGCCTGATAGACAAACATCATGCCCTCGTACTTCTCCCTGAATTGCCGGTAGAGATCCTCATAGGTCTGGTCGGCATAGGGTCTCCGGTTTTCATCGTTACTGTAGAGATTGCCCAGGGCTTCCAGGGCGATGAGGGAGCGCGCGTACCGTTCCCCGGCATAGGCAAGTTCTTCCTCAGGACCTTTGTAGTGGGCCAGAAGCACGCCGGTCTCGGCATCCCCGGCCAGATAGGATGTGCCGGCCCATCTTTGGATGGCATCCTGCTTTTCGTAGGCCTGACGCGCGGCTTCTGTTCCGGCGTAGGATTCCTTTACCGAGCGGTACAAAAGATCATAGGCTGTACCGGCTTCAAAAAACGCGTCGGCGGCTTCGGCGTAAAGAGCGACAGCGTCTTCGTATTCGTCCCGGAACTGTTCTATTTCGGCGCCCAGACGGGCAAGTTCTTCTCCGGCGGGCGCCGACATGAGGGACGCCGCGTCATACGCCCTGCCCAGGCGCAGTATTTCGGCGCGGTAGTAAGTAACCATGCTTTCGTAGGCGGAAATTTTTTCGGCCTCATCGGAAAGATCATTGAGATACGCGCTGGCCAGGGGGAATTCGAATGCCTCATTCCATACGGCATCAGGGTTGTCAAGATACGACCTTACGGCATCCTGAAAATCTTTTGTTTCTTTAATTTCTCCGGTCCCGGAAAGCATATCCTGAACCAGGGCCCATTTTTCCCTTTCCCGTTCCGTAAGCTCAAGAGCGTCCAGCAGAAGCCCCTCATTAACGCTATATGCCCTCCGGTCCGCGTCGCTAATGTAGAGACGCCAATGGCCGGATACTTTATCAGCGCTTGCTTCAAACACGTCGTTCAGTTCAGCCGCGAAACGCAGGACATCAAGTTCCAGAGAACATGCGGCTATTCTTTCTTCAAGAAAATTTTCTTCAAGGTTCCTGAAATATCCGGTACTTTCAAGGCCCTCATACATGAGAAGCAGCGCCGAAAATTCGGCCTCTTTTTCTTCAAGCGCCTGAAACGGGTTTCCGGTAAAATCACGGCCTTCCTGAATTTCATGATGAACAAAATACCGGATAAAACTTGCCTTCCATGAGCCGTATACCTCGGCTGCCCAGGAAGGGAGTATAGCGGCGGCGTTGTCAAGGTCCCGGAAAAAAGCAGCGGCGTTTTCAGCGCTACCTGAGTCATTGTACTGCTCAAAGCGGCCGGCAAGTTCCTTTGCTTCGGGAAGAATGCCCGGCGCGGTTTCAAAGCCCCAGTCAGACAATACGCCGCCGAATCCCGCAAGGGCAAGTTCCCCTGCCTCCCTGGTTTCAGCGAGGCTTGCGCCGCCGTAGTTCCGGTATACATAAAGCAGCATGCCGCTTTTTTCAGCGGCTTCGACGGCAGAGGGGACAAGGCCCTTGAGGCTGTCCGGGTCAAGGCCGCAGAAACTGCCGCCGCTCAAAAAGAACCCGGCCAGGCTGTCTTCCGCGGCAAGGACTAACAATGTTTCGGCGCTGTAGGGGGAAGCCAGGGCGGTGCTTATCCTGTCAAGGGATGCGAGTATTTCTTCGGCAACGGGGCTGTCAAAGCCGAGACCGGCGGCAAAAGGTTCTGCCCCTTCCCGTATGTTTACCCCGCCTGAAAAACGGTATTCGATGATTTCTTTTTCAAGGCCGGCCCTTTCCAGAAGCAGCGCGCGGCTCTGGTATTCATAATCTTCCTTTAGTTGCGAACCAAGCCCAAGGGGATTGTTCAGGTCCCTTCCTGTTTCGCCCTTGTACCATGCCCCGGCCTCATCAGACGCAAGGAACCTGAGTACCGTAAGGTATACATCCATGCCTTCTTCGGTCCTGCCTGACACGAGTTCTTTTAAAAGTTCAGCCTGGCTTGCTATCCCCTGGGCAAGACCAAGTTCCCTTGCCCTGACAAGATAGGACGTATAAGAAAATTTGTTTTCCGAATAACATAAAACGGAAAGCCGTTTATACTCGTCGGTAAGTCCGTTGTATATAAAATCGTCTGACCCTATGATATACGCTGAAAGTTCCAGAGCGTAAAGCCTGCTCTTTTCGTCAAGGGCGGCGTCGGTCTGTTTAAGCCTCAGTGATGCCGCTTCAAGGGCGGTCCCTGCCGAGGCCACATCATCAGAGGCGGCGGCGTAGTATTCCTGTATATCCACGTAAGTGGCCAGGGCCTCATCATAGGCTGCCTTGGCGTATTCCCAGGCAGCAAGTCCTTCGCTCTCGGTAATACGGCCGGCGCTGAGATCGGCCGCGTAGGCGGCGACCGCCCTGGCTGTTTCAAGGCGCTGTTCCCAATAGCCCGCCACGGCGCGGGCCCGTATCAGTTCAATCTGGTATTCGTCAAGAAAAAAATCTTCGCTTGAAGTTCCCTCTCCGAGTATGTCGGCAAGGGATCCTTCTCCCATAACAAGATGAAAATCCTGTATCAGGGCGTTACGCGCCTCTGTTGCCCTGTCCCGGTATTCCAGGTAGAGATCCCGCCAGCGTTTTGTCTCGACAAGGGCCTGCGCCTGATCTTTCATAAGCCCCGGGCCAAGAAATTTTTCCGCTTCTTCAAGGGCCGGGCCTTTATCAGCCGAATCTTTTTGTAGTGCCAGGGTAATCAAAAACCACAGTCCATGCTGGTTTTGAAGGGCCGCAAGTTCACTCCGTGCGGAGGCCTGCATGGTGTTAAAATTGTTTATCCAGGTGTTAAGGGCGCTGATCTGCGCGTTGCGTACAGCCCATGTGATAGAGGGGTCTCCTGTCCCTGAAAAGAGTTCCTCGCGCCATGCGCTGAGGTATTCCGGGGTCCAGGCGCTTTCGAGCCGCAGGAGTTCCGTATATTCTTCAAAGCTGCCTGTTTTTTTGTTGAGGTAAAGATAAGAGAGATTAAAATTCCCCTTTAGGCTGTGCTGTTCCTCGTACTGGTTTCTAATCGTGTTGAGGCTGTTGTCCAGTTCTTCCGAGAGCCACAGGTCAAAGGTCTCGTCTCCCATACCGGCAATAGCGCCGGTCCTTTCCAGCCAGAATGTAAC
>JAISCK010000036.1 GCA_031265635.1 Spirochaetaceae bacterium | reverse complement strand
TTTTTCCTCCAGCAAACGACTTAATGCGATACCAATAACGAACCCGGTGTCCGCTTTATCGCACAAATCAAGTATAAAACGTTTCCGGGGTTTTGTCACGTTTCACGGGGAGGCTCAGGCCCGGTTACGGTAACTTCCATGACCCGGTGGCGGGCTATTTTGGCGGCGGTAACGGTGAGCCCCTTATAGGTGAAAACGGCGCCTTCTTTGGGTATGCCTCCGGACAATTCCATGACCCAGCTCCCCACCGTGGTACTCCAGCGTTTTTCTTCAACCTCGATAGAAAAAAGGGCGAAAAACTCCTCAAGGTCCACGCTGCCGAGAACCCTGTACGACCTGTCCCCTGTTTTGGTTATTGGTTCCACAACATGGTCATGCTCATCCCATATCTCGCCGACCAGTTCCTCGACAATGTCCTCAACCGTTACTATGCCCATGGTGCCGCCGTATTCGTCAACCACAACCGCTATGTGGGATTTTTTTTCCTGCATGGTTTTAAGGAGCCGGGGAACCTTCATGGACCGGGAGGTAAAGAAAATGGGCTTTATGACGGACGCGAGGCTCCGGTGGAGTTTTATCACCTGGTAGTGAAAATCCTTCTGGAGTATGAAGCCCGTTATTTTGTCTATAGACTCCGAATACACCGGAAGCCGCGAATGGCCGGTCTCAAAAAAAAGCCGCTCTATGGTTTCGGGGCTGTCGTCGGATGACACGGCCTTTACATCCACCCTGGGGGTAAGAATATCCCCGGCGCACAGATCGTCGAATTCTATGGCCTGGCGTATCATGTCCTCTTCGCGCTTGTTGATGCCCCCTTCCTGGCGCACTTCCTTGACAAAGGTGAGCAGTTCCTCTTCGGTTACGGCGTGATCAACCTTGATATGAAAAAGCACCAGGATGAATTTTTTCCACCACGAAAAAAACCTGTTCAGCGGGGAAAGCAGCAGCATGAGGACCCTGAGCAGCGGAACGGCGAACATGGCGAATTTTTCGGGCGTTTCCTTGGCAAGGGTTTTGGGAGAAATTTCCCCGAAGACAAGAATCAGGATGGTCATGGTTACGGTCGCGGCGGTAACGCCTATTTTCCCCAGGGCGTTTACCAAAAGCATGGTGGCAAGGGCCGATGCCGAAATGTTGACGATATTGTTTCCGATAAGAACCGTGGAAAGCAGCCTGTCGTAATTTTCCGCCAGGGCAAGGGCGCGGGAAGCGGCCCGCCTTTCGCGCTTTGATCCGTTCTCGGCAAGGTGTTTCAGCTTGATGCGGTTAAGGGAAGAATACGCCGTCTCGCTGGCCGAAAAAAAAGCCGAAAAAAGGAGCATAAAGCCGAGCAGCCCAAGGAGGAATATATTAGAGGGGTCCATGGTTCAGCCGTGCCGTTATACTACAGGCGGTGGGACTCGCGGCGATGCCGCCCAGGGCGGTTTCCCGCAGTTCAACGGGAATGCGCTGGCCTACCCGGAAGAGGACATCTACCATTTCGTCAAAGGGCACAAGCTCCCCTACCCCGCTCAGGGCAAGTTCCGCCGAGACAAGGGCGTTTGCCGCGCCCAGGGCATTGCGTTTTTGGCAGGGGACCTCCACAAGCCCCGCCACAGGGTCGCAGACCAGGCCCAGCATATTGGCAAGGGCCGAGGACGCCGCGGCAAGGCAAAAAGAAGGAGGCGCGCCCATAAGTTCGGCCACGGACGCGGCAGCCATGGCGCTGGCCGTTCCCACTTCGGCCTGGCAGCCCCCTTCCGCGCCGGAAACCGTGGCGTTGCGGGTAATGAGGCAGCCTATGGCCGCGGCGGTAAACAGCGGGGGAATCATGCTGCCCTGGTCAAGGCCGAATTCCTCCTCGACCGCGAGGAGAACGCCGGGAAGCACTCCCGAAGAACCGGCGGTGGGGGCCGCCACGATGAGGCCCATTGAGGCGTTCACTTCCATAATGCCCATGGCGTAACAGGTCGCCCTGGACATAACAACGCCGCATACGGGCTTTGTTTTTTCCCGCCGGGCGGCTATTTTGGCCGCTTCCCCGCCTATGAGGCCCCCCATGGATGGCCTGGGACCGGCAAGGGCCTTGAGGGCGCCCTTCTTCATCACCGCATAGGAAGCGGCCATGCGGGCGGTAAGCTCTTCCGGGGAACTTCCCCGCATTTCGCTTTCCCGCCGCAGCATGACAGCGCTTATGGGCAGGCGGTTTTCATCACAAAGGCGCAGCAGTTCCGCGCCCGACTTAAATTGCATAACTTCCCCTTACATATCCTGAATGAGCATGGCGCCGGCAACGCCCCGGTGGTCCTCAATAGCGTGAAGAACAGCCTGGGGGATTTCCTCGTCGGCTTCGATGATGGTATAGGCCTTTGCCCCTTTGGCCTCGCGGTACAGCCGCATAAAGGCAATGTTGATGCGGTTCTCGCTGAGCTTTCCCGCGATATGGGCCACCATGCCCGGAGCGTCCTCATGTTCAACCAGAATAGTATGGTAATCGCCTGAAAGTTTTATGGCAACTCCGTCTATGCCCCGTATCTCCGCCCTTCCCCCTCCGGTCGAAACGCCCCGTACCCAAAGGGTCTCCCCGTTTTTTCCCCATAAAAAAATATCCGCCGTATTGGGATGCACATCCCTGTTCTCCGTATCAAAGGCAAACTCCACCTCAAGGCCCGCTTCGGCGGCATACAAAAAAGACCGGCTCAAGCGTTCATCATGGGACTGAAACCCAAGTATGCCGGCCACCAGCGCCCGGTCGGTACCGTGGCCCCTGTAGGTTTCGGCAAAGGAACCATAAAGAACAAAACGCGCCTTTTTGGGTTCACCCTTAAACAGTTTCCGGGCCAGGAAGGCTATCCTCTGCGCGCCCGCCGTGTGGGAACTGGACGGCCCTATCATAAGGGGGCCAATAACATCAAAGGCGCTTATCTCCTTCATAGTTCTCCTTTTATCCAGCGGTCAATAAGGTAACGGGAAATGGAACCGTACTGGGAAAGTTCGGGAAGCTCGTCCCTGGAAAACCAGCGGGCGTCTTCTATCTCCCTGCCGTCAACCTGTATGGCCCCCCCGGCGCAGCGGGCGGTAAAGCCAAGCATCAGCGAATTGGGGAAGGGCCAGGGCTGGGAACTTATATAGCGAATACCGGAGACCTCAAGCCCCACTTCTTCCCGTATCTCCCTGGCCACCGCGTCTTCCAGTGTTTCGCCCGCCTCGACAAAACCGGCGATGAGGCTGTACACCCTGTTGACGAAACGGACATTATGGGCAAGGAGTATCCTGTCTCCGGCGGTAACGACAGTTATCACTGCCGGGGCTATGCGGGGAAACTCAAGGCCGCCGCAGACCGGGCAGAGCCTTGCCAGTTCCTCAGGATGGTCCGTGTTTTTCGCGCCGCAGCGGCCGCAGTACCGCGAATGACCGCGCCACTGGACAAGATGATACGCCCTGAGTATGTCGTTGTTTCCCTGTATACCGCCGCCCGAACTCACCGAGAGGGACAGAAAAGAGCGCACAGGCAGGGCCTTCCAGCCCCCGGGAATATCCGCGCCGTCGTCCAGAAGCGCCGCCTCAACGACACTTCCTCCCGAAAGGCACGGGCTCCTGTAGGGCACAAGGCCGGGAAACGCCGCACGAAAGAGTTCCCCGTCTATGCCGCGGGCAAGGCTTTCCGCATCACCGGGAACGAGGAAATCATTTTTTCGAAACACAAACACCCTGCCGGGATTTTTCATGGCTACAATCCTCCGCAAATTGGTCAGGCAGCCGGCCGTACAGATAATAGTACCCCAGGAACGTATCCCGCCGCAAGGATTGGGAAGTGTTCTTTATTTGAAGAATCGGGTATCATTGCGTATACTTACAGGGAGGGACAATGGGCACTTCAAACTATCTGGAGATACTTTCTTTTCACGGCATAGCCAAAAGCTCCGGCGGGCCTGTCCGCGACGCGGTGCTTTTTACCGGGTTTCCCAAGATACATCCCGGCGACAAGGGTAAATTCATGCTTGTATCCGATCCCCTGGGGGACGATCCCGCGCTGCTCGAATTCAATATTGAAGATATTCTCTTTGCCGAAGAGCTCCACTCGGCGGTAACTACCGAAGGCGAAGGGGTTCCCCTGGTAAAAATATGGGTGCGCAAAGGCGCCTTTGCCGTTATGCTTGAACCTTTTGAAGTACAGGAGCCCCTTCAGTTCAAGCAAAAAATGGAAGCGCTCAAAAGCCGTGTTCTGTAGGGAGAACGAGACGCCCGGCGGGAAACTTGCGTGCGTCCTCTGTCCCCATAACTGCGTTATCCCCGGCGGGGGAAGAGGGCGCTGCAAGGTACGGGGGAACGCGGGGGGCGCTCTTTCCCTTCCGTTTTACGGGTATATAAGCGCCCTTGCCATAGACCCGGTCGAGAAAAAGCCCCTGTACCATTTCAGGCCGGGCTCCCTGGTTTTTTCCGCGGGCTTTACCGGCTGCAATCTCCGCTGCCCCTTCTGCCAGAACTGGCGCATATCCCAGCGCGTCCCCCCGTCTTCCGGGGAAGGCCGCGTCATCACGGCAAAAGAACTCATCGCGCTGGCCCTTGAGAGCGGGAGCGCCCAGATTGCCTATACCTATTCCGAACCCCTGGTCCACGCCGAATATCTGCTTGAGGCGATGGCCCTGGCAAGGGAAGCGGGTCTTGCCAATATCCTTGTGACTAACGGCGCGGTTTCCTCTGGAATGGCCAGGGCGGTACTGGCCCTGTCCGACGCGGTCAACGTGGACCTCAAGTCCTTTTCTCCCCAAACCTACGCGGAAACGCTGGGCGGGAATCTTGACGCCGTGCTTGCCTTTATCGCGGAAGCCCATGCCCTGGGCGTTCATACCGAACTGACGACCCTAGTCGTTACGGGCCTCAATGACCGCCAGGATGAACTTGAACGCATAGCGTCGTTTATCGCGGGGATTTCTCCTTCCATACCCTGGCATCTTTCAGCCTATCATCCCGACTACCGCTGGAACGCGCCTCCCACGGACCCGGACCTCCTTGCCCAGGCGGCCCGCACGGGAAAGAAGTACCTTGATTTCGTGTATACGGGCAATACAGCGGGAGGAGATTTTTCCGATACCGCCTGCCCCAGCTGCGGAAAAATCCTTGTCAGGCGCAAGGCTTACCGCGTTGACTGTCCGGGCCTTTTGGTTAGGGGAAAGACGGGGTACTGCGCTTCCTGCGGCGGGGACGCGGGGTTTATCAGGGTGTAGGAGGCCCGTTGATACAATCATGAAAAAGATATTCTTCTGCATTCTTATATTTTTCACCTATAGCATTTATGCCGGTGATAATGATTTATTACATGAATATACATTATTATACACCGATTTGCTAAATTTAAGAACCTGGGGCTATAAATCTTTTTACAACGGCGAGCTTAACAGGGCAGATGGCTATATACATATTTCCCAGGGCGCTATAGAAATGACGGAAGTTCGTTTTGACTGCGCACTTGTCGGAGAAGGGTTTTTCAAAATCAGGCTTGCGGACGATTCCGAGGCTTATACAAGATCGGGAAATTTCCGTGTTGATCAAAACGGAACTATTACTACCTCCCAGGGGTATCCGCTTTATGAAACTATATGTTTGGGAGAGACCTTTTTACCGGATTCTTTTACAATAACAAAAGACCATAGTATGTATGTGAGCACCGTCGATACCAATAATACAATAACAAGGAGCCAATTGGGGCGGTTATTAACCTATAAGATACCAAATGAATATCTGGAACATTATGAAGACGCTATATACACGATAAAAGAAACCGCAGACTATGAGGAAGAAATAACATTTGACAACTATTTGATACAGGGCTCATTGGAATTGAGCAATTACGCGTTATTGCCTGTCGTTATACGAATGTACTACATTTTATCGTTATTGGACGAAAATGTAATACCGCATATTGAATTTAAAAAAGAATTGCTCAAAATCCAGATAGAAAATTTATCCAATACCGAAGAAATATTGCCGTTTATACACTATGATTATTGACGCGAAACTACGACGCATATAAGGAGTAAGCAATTTGCCGAACATAGCCGCCGAATGTCTGCTTGCCGCTCTGCGCTTTGCCGCGCTTTGGACGGTATTCAATTTACTCCACCGTCCGCGGACGCAACTGCGCCGGATTTTGGCCCTTGCCATAATGGTTCTGCAATATCCGTTTTGCCGGGTATTGTTTTTCGCGGGCGGCGGCAATTTCGCGGCAAGCGTTGCCTGTGATACCGTCCTGTTTTTAACCCTGGCCTTAATCTGCGAAGCGGAACCGGCCTCCGGCAGTTTAGGCTCCCCTGCGGGGGGCGATGTGCTGCGCCCCCTTATCAGCGCCCTGTATTTTGACGGAATGTTACAGCTTGTTAATTATATCATGAGCTGTTATATGTACGCTTTTTCAGGAACGCTCCCGCCTTCCTTCTCCTTATGGTCGTATTTTTGGAAAACGATAGAAGGAACAGTTCTTTTGTTCTGGA
>JAISCK010000007.1 GCA_031265635.1 Spirochaetaceae bacterium | reverse complement strand
CTTGTTTCCGCCGCCTTATTCCAGGCTTCTTCGGCCAGGGGCCATTCCTTCCGGGTCTGGTATATCCTTCCCAGTATGGTCCACGCGCGGACCGCGGCGTAGCCTGATTTTTTCCCGGCGAACTCCCGTACCGACTGGATATATTCGCCGGCTTCTTCTTCGTTTACCTGTGAGGACTCAAATCCTATTTCAAAATACCTGTCGTACAGTTCTTCCACCGCCCTTACGTTGGCGCTGGTTATTTTTTCCCATACGGCGTATCCGGAAATGCCTATGATAAAGAGGCCCATAATGACGGCCCCGGTAACGGCAATACGCTTACGGTTATGCTGGAGAAAATCAATGAGCCTGGTGGTAAAATCTATCTTTTCATGTTCCTCGAATCTCTCATTTCCGGTCATGGTCCTACTCCTTGGGGTTAAGTATGTTCAGTTCTTTTATCAAGCGGGAAAGGTAGGTCCGCTGTATGTCAAGGGACTTTGCCGCTCCGGTCTGGTTCCAGTTGTTTTTTTCAAGCACACGGCTTATATAATGGGCCTTAAAGGCATTGATGGCGTTTTTTAAATTCCTGCTGCCGTCTTCGCCGTAATCCTCTTCGTAGCGCGTAACGCCTCCGGTTTTGAGAAGCAGGTCTTCGCTCTGTATATATTCACCCTTGCTTATGATACAGGCCCTTTCTATGCAGTTTTCAAGTTCCCGTATGTTTCCCGGCCAGGAATAGCTTAACAGGGTTTCCATTGCTTTATCCGAAAAGCCCGAAAGCTGTTTTTTCGACGCCCGCATGCTTTTTTGGAGAAAGAAGCCGGCCAGCACGCCTATATCCTCGGGACGCTGGCGCAGGGGGGGAATGTACAGGGGCAGCACATTGAGCCTGTAATAGAGGTCGCTCCTGAACTCACCCTTCTCTACCAGGGTTTCTATATCCTTGTTGGTGGCGGCAAGTATTCTTACATTTACGGTAATGGTTTTGTCGGAACCGACTTTTTCAAAGGATTTTTCCTGTATGACCCTGAGGAGTTTTGTTTGAAGCTGAAGGGGAAGGTCGCCTATTTCGTCAAGAAAGATGGTCCCGCCGTCGGCGGCCTCGAAGCGGCCTTTGCGGTTCTGTATGGCGTTGGTAAAGGCCCCCTTTACATGGCCGAACAGTTCACTTTCGAGGAGCCCTTCGGGCAGGGCGGCGCAGTTTACCCTGACAAAGGGTTTCTTGCTCCGCTGGCTGCGGAGATGTATCTGCTCGGCAAAAAGTTCCTTTCCGACGCCGCTTTCACCGAGTATGAGTACCGATGAATCGGTTTTGGACACCTGGTCGATGATGTCGAGCTTTTCCTGTATTACCGGGCTTTGCGTGATGAGGGTGTGATAGCCCTGACCCGCGTGAAGCTGGTCCTGCAGAAGGTCTATTTCCGCCTGAACCCGTTCAAAATACCGGGCGTTCTGTACGGCCAGGGCCGCCTGGTTGGCGAAGATTTCAAGCCATTCAAGGTCATCCTGGGTAAAGAGCTTTCCGCCGCGCTTGTTGATAAGTTCAATGACCCCTATGCACTGATCCTTGACCCGCATGGGCGCGGCAAGCATGGTATTTGAAGGATAGCCTATCTCGTTGGAGATACCTTTGAGGTGCCTGGTGTCGTTTTTTACATCGTTTACAATAATCGAAGTATTGTGGGAAGCGACCCAGCCGGCTATCCCCTCCCCCATGTTGATGGTAAATTTTTTGACTTCCGCGCCCTTGGAACCCAGGGCTGTTTCAAAATAAAGTTTTTTCTCTTCCCTGTTGACGATGAGGAGGCTTGACGCCTCTCCCTCGCAGAGCCGCATTGCCGACTCAAGTATCTGGGTGAGCAGGGAATGAATATCCGAATAATTGGAATTGATAAGGATATTAATTCCGATGAGGGTATTAAACTTTTTGGCGTCGATTACGGACAGCATAAAAGCGGTCCCTGCTAGGAATTACCCTTAGACTTCAAAAAATCTCCCAGGGTAAAAGTGGAATCGTCAGATTCCTCAGCCGCCATATAGCGGGAAAGTTCTTCCCGCTGTACCTTCTTCTGATAATCCCGTATGGAAAAGGCGACTTTCTGTTTATCCGGCGTCATTTCAATAACCACGGCCTTGATCTTGTCGCCGGCCTTGTACTTTTTAAGTACCTCATCGGGATTATCGTCCCTGTTTTCAAGCAGATTGGTCTTATGGATAAGCCCCTCTATGCCGCCGGGAACCCGGACAAAGATGCCGAAATCAGTTACCGATGAAACCTCCCCTTCTATAGGGCTGCCCGGCCTGTAGGCCGCCGCGAAGCTCTGCCAGGGGTCTTCGGAAAGCTGTTTGACGCCCAGGCGTATATTGCGGTTTTCAGGATCGGAATTGACCACCATGACTTCGACTTCCTGGCCCACTTCAAACTCGCTGCCCGGATGCTTTATCTTCCTGGTCCACGAAATATCATCGGCGTGGAGGAAACCGTCAATGCCGTCCTCAAGGTTTATAAAGGCCCCGGCATTGGTAAGTTTGACGATCTTGCGGGTAAGGCGGGTTCCAGCGGGATATTTCCCGGCTATGTCATCCCAGGGATTGGCGTTGACCTGCTTGAGGCCGAGAGACACCCTCCCCGCCTGGAGATCGTAACCGAGGATCATACATTCAACCTCGTCGCCTATCTTGAGCATCTCGTCGGGTTTCTGGACCTTTTTAACCCAGGAGAATTCGGAGATATGGGCAAGGCCCTCTATGCCTTCCTCAAGTTCAATAAAAGCGCCGAAATCGGTAAGTTTGGTTACGCTGCCCTTGACGATGTCATTGACATGGTATTTATCCTCAAAATGAACCCAGGGGTCATCGGTGAAATGCTTGAGCGAAAGGTTGATCCTTTTTTCCGACGGGTCTATGCGTATCACCTTGAGCGTTATTTCCTGGCCCTTTTTTACAAAATCCTTGGGCCTGGTTACATGGCCCCAGCTCATATCATTGATATGGAGCAGGCCGTCAAAACCGCCCAGGTCTATAAAGGCGCCGAAAGACGTAAAGCTCTTGACGGCGCCCGACACTTCATCCCCGACCTGTATGTTGTTGAAGAAGGCGGAACGCTTTTCTTCGATTTCTTCCTCAAGCCACTTGCGGCGGTTGACCACAATGTTGACCTTGCCGTCCGAATAAAGCCTTTCAACATAAAATTTGGTCTTCATGTCAAGGAGTTTTTCGGGCTTGTCAACCTTTTGGGCATCGGACTGGCTTATGGGAAGGAAGGCGTGCACCCCCGCCCCGAGTTCCGCGTCATAGCCGCCCTTGACGAGCTTGCTTATGGTCCCCTCCACTACCGTGTGGTCCTGGAAGGCCTGGCGGAGGTTTTTCCAGAAGAGCTTGACGTCGGCTTTTTGCTTGGACACAATAAGCTCGCCGTGCTTGTTTTCCTTGGCAATGAGAATTACCGATACCGTATCGCCAATTTTGGGAACTTCGGCAAATTCGGCAAGGGGAATTTTCCCTTCCGATTTGTAGCCGACATCGATAAAAACCTGATCCTGGGTAACCTGGATCACAGAGCCGTCGATTAACTGTCCCTCTTCCAACTGTTCAAGGGATTTTAAATACTCTTCCTGTAACTGTGTCTGAATATTGTCCTGGGCTTTTACCTCCCTGGACTCATCCGCCGTACTGGTGTCCGCGACCTTTTCGTCCTGGTCCACTTCCATCTGCTCCATAGTCAATCCTTGTCCTTGTATTGTCTGTATCAATTTGTCATAAACTTCATTTAAGGTCAAGTCCGAACTATCAATATAGAGGACTCCCGGTGCTATTTCAAGTTTTCCTTCCTGTTTATTCCGGTCTATCTCGTCCCTTTGGGCTATGGTTTTTTCGATTTCCTCAAGACTGAAATTTGAAACACCCTGCTCAAAGCGCCGCTTTGCCCTGGCCTTTACCGAGGCGTCAAGGAAAAACCGGAATTCCGCGCCGGGAAAAACCACGGTGGTCATGTCCCGGCCCTCGGCCACCACGTCAAGGTTTCCGGCTATTTTCCGTATGTGGCTGTTTACCACATGGCGTACCGGTACTATGGCCGAAAGCGGCGCTGTCCATGTATCAATCTCGTCGGTATGCAGTATGTCGTTTACATCTTCCCCAAAAAGGTATATTCTCCCGTTTTTATAGCTTATTTCGGCGTTTTGAGCGTATTCCAGGGTTTTTTCGGGATCTACCGGGCTGATATGGTTTCTGAGGCAGCCGAGGGTCAGGGCCCGGTAGAGGCTTCCTGAGTTGATATAGGTATAGCCCAGGCCCTGGGCCAGCATCTTAGCGGCTGTACTTTTTCCCGAACCCGCGGGCCCGTCAATAGCGATAACCATAGTTACTCCCTAAGGGATTTCCCTTCATGTCCGCCGGACTTAGTTTGGGACCCGGAATTGAGAAGCGAAAGTTCCGTCTCCGTCAGCGGACGGCTCTTTCCGCTTTCAAGGCCGCCAAGGGACACCGGGCCTATCCTGATACGGTGGAGCCGCTGGGGATGGAGATGAAAGTGGGAAAAGACCCTGCGTATTTCCCTGTTTTTGCCTTCCACAAGGACTACGCGCAGGGATTTCCGGCCCAGCCTCTCTATGCTTTGGCAGCGGAACAGTTCTCCCTCTATCTCAACGCCGCGCCTGAAAGCCTCGATCACCATATCGGGAACAGGTCCCGACGCGTCAACAAGGTATTCCTTCTCCATGCCCCCGGAAGGATGGCCCACCTTTCCGGCAAAATTCCCGTCATTGGTAAAAAGTATAAGCCCGGATGAACGGTAGTCAAGGCGGCCAACGCTGTACAGCCTCTCGGTGATTTCCCGGGGAAGCAGGGACTTTGCCAGGGTCCTTCCCTCAGGATCGCTTGAGGCGCAGATGTACAGAGGCGGCTTATTGAGGGCCAGGTAGTGAAGCCTTTTTTCCGCCTCAAGCGGGACGCCGTCAAGGCGCACCTCGTCGCCCTCCCCTACTTTGGTACCCAGGAGGCTGACTACTTCGCCGTTTACCGTAACCCTGCCCTTGAGTATGAGTTCTTCCGATGCCCGCCGGGACGCGACTCCGGCGCGGGCGAGAAAGACCTGGAGCCGTATCAGGCCGGGTCCTGAGATTTCAGTTTTCTCCGTCAAGTTCAAACCTGTCGGCTTCGCTTTCTCCGAGCCGGGGAAGATCGCCGATGCTTTCCAGCCGGAAAAACGCGAGGAATTCCCTGGTGGTCCCGTACTGGGCGGGCTTGCCGGGAACGTCCTTTTTGCCAATTTCCTCTATAAGTTTTCGCTCCACAAGGAGGCGTATCATATTGTCGGCCTGTACTCCCCGCAGGGCCTCTATCTCCCCCCTGGTTATGGGCTGGGAATAGGCTATGATGGAGAGGGTCTCAAGGGCGGCCCTGGAAAGGGTTTTTTCGTTCCGCCTGCCGTAGCGTTCCTTGAGGTTTTCCCAGTACTCCCGCTTGGGCGCAATCATCACCCCGCCGCCTATGCGGGAAATTTCCACCCCCGAATCCGCCCCGGCATAGCGGGCGTCCAGCGCTTCCAGGGCAGCGTCCACCGCGTCGCGGGAAAGGCCCGAAATACGGACGAGCTTCGTTACTTCCGCGGGATCGCTTTCAAGATACAATATGGCTTCTATAAGCGCCGTTTCCTTCTCCACTCCACGCTCCTAAAGGGTCCCGGCGGAAATTTTTGTGTAGGGCCGTATCATAATATCGCCGAACATACGGTTTTGAAAAATCGAAACCATCCTCACCTTTACCGCCTCAAGAACGGCGAGGAAGGCGCAGATAATATCCAGCACCGACCCCCGCTTTAATACCAGTTCGGTAAAATTGAACTGCCCCTTTTTTTCGAGAAATTCGGCGATGAGGGTTATTTTTTCGTTGACCGAGACTTCCTCATAAAGATCGATAATCCTTTCGCCTGAAAGAGCGGACATGAGCTTTGAAAAGGTTTTAAGGAGGTCCCAGATATCGACCTGTTCCCAGAGACCTTCGTCGGCAAAGGGCAGGGCCCGCTGGAGTTTTTTCCGCTCAATGACCCATTCGGCTTCCCTTTCCCGTTCTTCCATAAGTTCAGAAAGTTTTTTTACCTTCTGGTACTCGATGAGGCGGCTGACCAGTTCCTGCCGGGGGTCCTCCTCCTGGCCGTCGGGGCCGGCTTCAACAGGGAGAAGCATACGGGATTTTGTGTAAAGGAGCGTAGATGCCTCGGCGTGAAATTCGGTGATATCGTCAAGGTCAAGTTCCGAGGCATAGCGTAAATACTCAAGGTACTGCTCGGTTATCTGGGCAATGGGAATGTCGTAAATATTAACCTCGTTTTTCCTGATAAGAAAAAGCAAAAGGTCCAGGGGGCCTTCAAATTCCTTTAAATGAAAGCTGTGGGTAGAACTGGTTTCACCGCTGTCCATGTAGTGTCCAGTATACAACGGGAGTGAACCGAGGTAAAGGGCCTATACGCGCCTGACGCCCTGGCCGGAAAGCGTTTTCAGCACAGCGCCATAGGCCAGGCCCGAAAGGGGTTCCGTCGCGCCGGGGTTAAGCTCAAGCAGGGGAACCAGGGCAAAGGCCCGCTCCCTGAGCCTTGGATGGGGGATTTCCAGAAGGGGCGGATTACGCACGGTACGGCGTCCGAACAGCAGTATATCAATGTCCAGGGTGCGTTCCCCCCAGCGCCGTTCCCCGCTCCGGTCCCTGCCGTGTTTTTTTTCGATGCCCTGAATCAGGGCAAGAAGCTCTTCAGGCGTACCGCCGTAGCATCCGGCCGCGGCGGTATTGAGAAAAAGGCCCTGGTCTTCAACATAGAGAGGCTCCGTCTCATAGAGGGAAGCCGCCCTGAAACCGTCCAGCGACAGGGAAAGTTCCGCGAGGGCCGCTTCCAGCACGGCCCGGCGGTCCCCAAGATTTGAGCCGAGGCCAAGAAAGACTTTTTCGTTGTTCAGAAAAGGTCTTCCGGCGAAGAAACCTTGTTTTTGGAACCGGGCGGGCGGCCCCGGTGCCGGGGTTCCTCGTTTTTGAGTTCTATGCCGGGATTCCCCGCCGGAGTTCCCCTCGGCGCGGCAGCCGGCATGGCCGGGTTCTGTACAGCAGGCATGACCGGACCCTGGGGCGGGACGGCGCTCTGTGGCGGCGCGGCGTTTTGGTTTACGGCGCTCTGTGGCGGCACAGCGGCCTGTACCGGCGCGTCAGCCGCCGGCATGACCGGCGCGGCGTTTTGGTTTGCGGCGCCCTGTACCGGCAGGACGGGCGCGGCGGGGCTTCGGGCGGGGGGCACAGCAGCAGCCGGTGCTGCCGGGCTTCGGGCGGGGGGGGCTGTTCTGCCGGGAAACATGATGGCCCTCAGCCGGCCTTCAAGATCGGAAACAAGCTGGGGGTTGGCGGCAAGAAATTCCTTGGCGTTGTCCCTGCCCTGGCCTATTTTTTCCTCGCCGTAGGCAAACCACGCGCCCTTTTTGTCGATGATTTCATATTTTACCGCCGCGTCAAGGAGGCTTCCGATGGCGGATATGCCCTTGCCGAACATAAGTTCCAGTTCAACCTTGCGGAAAGGCGGGGCCACCTTGTTTTTAACCACCTTGACCCTGAC
>JAISCK010000067.1 GCA_031265635.1 Spirochaetaceae bacterium | reverse complement strand
GTATGATGAGGTTCGGTTCTGGCGACTAAGGGCTGGGTTCCCGTACTGAGCCAGAGGTGAATGTCCGCGCCCAGAGGTTCTACCACGGTGATCTTGACCGGGATGCCTTCTTTGCCCTCGCCGGCATACGAAAGATCCTCGGGCCTGATGCCGAAGTAGATTTCCTTTCCGGCGTATTTTTTAAGGTACTCGGCATGTTCGCCGCCGGGCCTGACGCTGAAGGTCCCTTCTTCGAGGATTACCGATCCTCCCTGTTCCGCCACCTTGACGGTGAGGAAATTCATGGGCGGGGAGCCGATAAAACCGGCGACAAATTTATTGACCGGATAATTGTAAAGGTGAAGGGGAGAGCCTATCTGCTGCACCCTGCCGTCCTTCATCACGACGATCTTGTTGGCCATGGTCATGGCCTCAACCTGGTCATGGGTAACGTAAATCATGGTGGCGTTAAGCCTGATGTGGAGGTCCGAAAGCTCGGCCCGCATCTGCACCCTGAGTTTCGCGTCAAGATTGGAAAGGGGTTCGTCAAAAAGGAAAACCTTGGGATTGCGCACTATGGCCCGCCCCACAGCCACCCTCTGCCGCTGCCCGCCTGAAAGGGCCTTGGGCTTCCTGTCAAGGAATTTTTCGATATCAAGAACCCGCGCCGCCTCATGAACCCGCGTGTCGATTTCGCTTTTCGGCACCTTTTTGATTTTAAGGCCAAAGGCCATATTGTCATATACGGTCATGTGGGGATACAGGGCGTAATTCTGGAACACCATAGCGATATTTCTGTCCTTGGGGGGAACATCGTTCATCAGTTCCCCGTCGATATACAGTTCGCCTTCGGTAATGTCCTCAAGCCCGGCGACCATCCGCAGGGTAGTGGACTTGCCGCAGCCCGAAGGCCCGACCAGCACCACAAATTCCCTGTCCTCTACTACAATGTTGGCGTTATCAACCGCCTTGACATTGCCGTCATATACCTTGGTAATGCTCTTTAGCTCAACTTTTGCCATTACGGCCTCCCTTACAGGGCTATCTTATGGTTCAAGAATAAGGGGAAGGGGCGGCCTTGTCAAGACACCGCAAGGCGGGTGTCGCCCGCAGGGGCTACGAAGCGTCCCGGTACGACTCCGGAGCGTCGCGCCTGTCGGAAATGAGTTCCCCATAAATTGAAATGAGATTATCAAAGACCAGGTCCCAGGAGCGGAACCGGGCCAGGAGGAGACCCCTTTCGGACAGCTCCCGGCGCAGTGTGCTGTTGTTCATGACGGCGCTTAAATTGCCGGTAAAGGCATGCCGGTCTCCGCCGGCGCAGAGCAGGGCGTTTTCCCCGTGGGAAAGAAATTCCGTTACGCCTCCCGACGCGACGCCTACCACAGGCAGGGCGCTGGCCGTGGCTTCAAGAGGGGCGTTGCCAAAGGTTTCCGTGCCCGACGGAAAGGCGAAACAGTCGCAGGAAGCGTAAATCTCCGACAGTTCACGCCCTGTCCTGAAACCGGTGAGTATCACGTTGGAATACTGCTTGCGCCTGATGTTGTCCGCAAAAGGCCCGCCGCCGGTAAACACAAAGGCAGCCTTTCCGGGAAAGCGGCGTTCAATCTCCTCTATGGCGTGGAGCAGCATATCCAGCCCTTTTTCCGGGGACAGCCGTCCCACATAGAGAAAAACAAATTTGCCGTCTATGCCGAGGCTCTTCCGCCAGGCCCGGTTCCTGAACCGGGGATGAAAGCTCTCCGTGTCTATGCCCCTGGACCAGAGCCCCAGGTTCCTGTACCGCTTTTGGAGAAGCTGTTCCAGGGTATGCCTTGAGGGAGCCAGCACCCTGTGGGCAAAACGGTAAAACCGGGCCAGGTATTTTTCTACCAGGGGCCTTAAAAAATCAAGATGGAAATACCGGAGGTAGTTACAATAATCGGTATGGTAACTCATCACCAGGGGCAGGTTCCGGGAGCGGGCATAGCGTAAACCCCGCGAACCCATGCCCAGTTCCGTAACCACATGTACCAGGTCAGGCTTAAAGTCATCGCAGAGAGCAAAGATTTCTTTGTGCGGAGGAAAGGCCAGGCAGCTCTCCGGGGAAAACGGCGCGGCAAGCCCCCTGAAACGGTGAATCAGGCGGCCCTGCTGATTGGGAAAAACAGCGTCATTGGGTTTCATCGCATAGGCCGGGGCAAAAAACGCATAACGCATATCCTTTTTGTCCAGCCATGAGCGCAGCCTGGACAGGGTATTCGTAACCCCGTTCAGTTCCGGTGTAAAAGTGTCGGTAAAATAAGCAATTCTCATGCGCGTCTCCTTGCACGTAAGGTTAAAAAATTTTTACCGGCCCTGTGTTAGCGTTTTGCTAAGAATGGTTTAATAATTGGACAATTTTACAATGTGCCGGACCGCCCCTGTTAAAGCTCCGGGTTCCGCTTTTCATCGTGATTTTATCCGGCTTTAACCAAACCCTAACAATGACGGCGTACAAAGGCCGTATCTTGATTACAGGGAGTATGTTATGAACGTTGTAAAACAAAACCGGGCGCTGCTGGGGCTCCTGGTGTCTTTATCAATCGCGGTTCTGGCGGGCTGCGAAGCGGGAAAAAAGGCCGAAAACAATTCCGGTTCTTCCGTACCCGCGGACTGGCCCCGGGAACTGGTTATGTGCTATCTTCCCAACGAGGCCACGGAGGAATTCGCCGAATACCGGAACGGCATCCAGGGCGACCTGAGCGCCGCCCTGGGCATCAGGGTAACGGAGGTCAACGCGGCTGACTATAACGCGGTGGTGGAAGCCATGCGGACCAGACACGCGGACATTGCCTCCTTCGGCCCTGTAACCTATGTACAGGCCGTGGAACGGGCCGGGGTGGAAGCGATGGTTGTTGTGGCGCCCTTCGGGGACAAGAGCCAGGCAGGGTATACCTCAAAAATCATCGTCAAGGCCGGAAGCCCCATCAGGACCCTCCGGGACCTTAGGGGAAAAACCTTTGCCTTTGTAGACCCGGCTTCCACATCGGGGAACTATGTGCCCACCCTGGAACTGATGAACGCCTTTGGCATGACCAACGAGGACTTCCACACCAACGGAAAGTTTTTTTCTTCCGTCAGTTTTTCGGGGAGACACCAGAACGGACTCCAGGCGGTAATCAACGGGGATGTTGACGCCGCGCCTGTGGCTTCGGACATTCTGGAAGGTGAACTCGCCGCGGGCCGGGTAAAGGAAAGCGATTTTACCGTGATTCACCAGTCTCCTCTCATACCCAACGCCCCCATTTCAATCAGAAGGGACCTGCCCGAAGACCTGAAGGCCAAAGTCAAAGAATTCTTCCTGGGCTACAAAGACCCCGACTACTTTCAGTTTATGCTCGGCTGGCCGCCCGAGCGGAAACCTGAGTTTGTGGAAGCCAACGACAGGGACCTGGACTATGTGCGGGACCTGATGGCAAAAGTCATGCCCCAATAAGGGTGACAAAACAAGGACGCCATGTGGAACCTGTTATCGAAGTACGGGACTTGAAAAAAGTATACCGGGGTTCGGAAAAACCGGCTGTCCGGGACCTCTGCCTGACAGTACGGAAGGGGGAGATGATAGGCGTCATAGGACCTTCCGGGGCGGGAAAATCCACCCTCCTGCGCTGTATCAACCACCTGGTCGTCCCCACTTCGGGCCGCATCTTTATCGAAGGGGAAGAAATTACCGGCGCCCAGGGAGCCAGGGTACGCAGGCTCCGCCGCCGGGTGGGCATGGTCTTCCAGCATCACAATCTGGTGGCCCGCCTCTCGGTGATGCAGAATGTGATGCACGGACGGCTGGGCTATATGAACACCCTGGACGGTATTCTGGGCCGTTACGCGGAAGAAGACAAGAAGCGGGCCGTGAGCATCCTTGAGCAGACCGGCCTTGGGGACTTCCTCTATCACCGGGCCGGGGAACTTTCAGGCGGCCAGCGTCAGCGGGTGGGGATAGTCCGGGCCCTGATGCAGCAGCCCTCGGCCCTGCTCTGTGACGAACCCATAGCCTCCCTGGACCCGGCCAGCGCCCAGGTGGTGATGGAGCTGATACAAGATGTCTGCCGCCGCCACGGGATAGCCTGCGTCGTAAACCTCCATCAGATTGACGCCGCCCTCAAATACGCCGACCGCATTGTCGGTATGTTTGAAGGGGCGATAGTATACGACGGCCTCACAGGGGAACTCGGCGGGGCGGTGATAGAAAAAATCTACGGCAAACCTATGGAAGAACTTATGATAAGCGGCCAGATGCCGGGAGGACAATATGGCGGGCAGGGATAAAAAGGCAGGGCCCGGCGGTTTTTCCCCCGGAGCGGAAGAAGCGCAAAAACCTAAAGGGCTCAGCGTTTCCCGGAACATAGCCCTCAGCTCCCGCGAAAGCCTTGTTGCCTCGCTTGTATTTGTGCTGGTCCTTTTGCTCCTCTTCGGCCTCTCGACAGGCTTTACCCGGTTTAACCCTCTGGCCGCCCTGCTTTCCCAGGGGGAATTCTGGAACTTCATACTGAGTGATTTTATTCCTCCCGCAACAGGAAGACTGGGCGCCCTGCTTCAGGCGGTGGCGCAGACCATCTACATGGCGCTGGCGGCCACGGGACTTTCATCGCTCCTCGCCCTCTTTTTGAGTTTTCCGGGGACCGCCGCCATAACCAGGTCCCGGACAATCAATTCCCTGGTGCGGGCCTTTGCCTCGGTCCTGCGTAACATTCCCACCCTGGTATGGGCCTTTATCCTGGTGGCGGCCTTCGGCATAGGGACCGTGGTTGGCATCCTTTCCCTTATCATCGCCACAACCGGATATCTCACCCGCTTCTTTATCGAGATACTGGACGAGGCCGCGGAAGAAACCCTGGAACCCCTTTTGGCCGCCGGAGCCTCCATGCCGTCCATCGTGGCCCAGGCCCTCCTGCCGGACGCCATGCCGGGCTTTATCGCGTGGATACTCTACTGCGTGGAACTGAACATACGGGCCTCGACAATACTCGGTATGGTAGGGGCAGGCGGCGTCGGGCTCTTGCTCATGGGCTATATCAAGCAGTTTAACTATGCCTCGGCCTCCACCGCCATCATCGCCGTGGCGGCCGTCATCATCGGGGTAAACCTGCTTACCACTTATTTGAGAAAACTAATCATGCGTTAGACGAAACAGGAGTCAGGATCATGTATTTTGAAGAATATAATTTTAATCTTATGCTTGAACAAGGACTGGCACAGGCCAGGTTTGAACAAAAGCCGGCCCCCAAAATACCTGTGGGAAATTTGAAAAGGGACATGCCGGTGTATGTCTTTACGGTTTCCCTGGCCGCGCTTACGGCGCTGTCATTGGGCCTCCTTGACGCCGATTGGGGCAGACTGTTTCAGCGTTTTCCCCGGCTGGGCAGGGTGTTCATCGACATGGCCGGTTTTTCGGCGGAACGCTTTTCCCTTACCCTCCTCACCCTTACCGAGACCATTACCGTGGCGGTCCTGGCCCTGATCTACAGCCTGGTTCTGGGACTGGCCCTGGGAGCCCTGGCCGCGGAGAACATCAGCCCCTGGAAAGCCCTGCCGCCCCTCATCAAAAGTTTTCTGGCCTTTATCCGGGCCGTGCCGACCCCGGTGTGGGTGCTTCTGGTGCTGGCCTCAATGGGCTTCGGCATGGCCTCGGGCATTGTGGGCCTGAGTTTCCACGCGACCGCCTTTTTCGGCATGGTCTTTGCCCAGCTCTTTGAGGAAGTCCCCGGCGAAGCCGT
>JAISCK010000205.1 GCA_031265635.1 Spirochaetaceae bacterium | reverse complement strand
GACTTGGCGGAGGCCAGTATCTTGGGAAGCAGTTCCTCATAGGCGACCCAGGTCTGATTGATCTTAATGGTGGGATTATCCCTCTGGAACTGCTCGGTAATCGCGCCGACATCGCTTTCGCTGTAACCGGCCTGCTTCATGAAAAGGGCGTTAAGGACTACCTGTCCGCTCCCGTCCCCGCTCCTGTTGCAGGAACTTATGCCGAAAAGCATAAAGAGTACCATGACGGCAAGAACCGCCTTGTACATTTTTTTCTTCATCTCTATCCTCCTTATAATAAAGTCCAATGGACTTTGACCAGCGGCAACCAACCGGGCTGTCGAACAAGTCTGATTTTTGTTCCCAACTTAGCTAAGTATATCACACCGTGCCGTTTTCGCAAGTTCCTTATGAGCGCAGCAACGTACCGGGTCCGGGTTCTGCCGCGCGGCTCAAGCCCATTCTATCTTCCCCGCAGGGCTTTATGGGCCGCTGCCGCCAGAAAGACCAGCCCGGCGAGTATTACCGTTACCGCCCCCACCGGAAGATCCAGAGCCCAGCCCAGGACCAGGCCGCCCGCGGAAAAAAGGGCACTGGCAAGGGCGCTGTAAACCATGAGGGAGACGAGGTTTTTCGCGATGTTTGAAGCGCTGCCCGCGGGCAGGGTAAGCATGGCGATGACCATGACTATGCCGACAAAATTCTGGAGCAGCACTATGGCAAGGGCGAGGAGGGCAAGGAGGGCGAGGAAAAACGCCGAGGCGGGCACCCCCCTTACCCTGGCGAATTCCTCATCAAAAGAACATGCCTTAATCTGGGGATAGAAACGCCAGGAAAGAAACACGACGACAAGATCGAGGACCGCCAAAAGAACGAGGTCCCTCTCCGACAGAAGCAGTATATTGCCGAAAAGATAACTGGAAGGATCGGTATACCCCGGCGTCTTTGCGAGAAAGAGTACGCCTATGCTCATGCCTATAGCCCAGATGGCGTTGATGACCGTGTCTTCCCGCTGTTTTGCCTTGAGGGACACAATGCCTATGATGAAAGCCGCGAGCAGGGCAAAGAGAAGCGCCCCGGCCACGGGTGAAAAACCGGGAACGAGGTTCCTCGCCTGAAGAAAAAGGGCAAGACCTATGCCGCCCAGCACCGCGTGGGACACCGCCCCGGCAAGGCCGGCTATCCTCCGCACGGTAACCAGGGCGCCGAGCACCCCAAAAAGCACCGAAGCAAGAAGCCCGGCAAACAGGGCGTTCCGTATAAACGGAAAGGCGGGATCAAGGAGAGCCGCGAAAAAACCGCTCACCGGCTTTCTTCCTCAAAACAGGCGTCGCCCGCTATGGACACAGCGTGAACCACCCCGGCCTTGCCGCTTCCGGAAAGTTCAACAATTTTATGCTGCACTACTCCCTGGGCAGCGCCCCGTTCAAGACACAAAACCCGGTTCGTAAGGGAAGAAACAAATTCCATGTCATGAGTTACCACGAGTATGGTGATAGCGCCCTTGAGTCCGGCAAGGGTATGGGAAAGCCGCTCCTCGCTTTCAAGGTCCATATTGGCGGTAGGTTCGTCAAGGATGAGCAGTTCGGGCTCCGAGGCCAGGGCACGGGCCACGAGGACTCTGCGGCGCTGCCCTCCCGAAAGGGCGGTATACGGGCGGCCCGAAAGACCGGCGGTTGAGGTATGGGTCATGGCCCTTTGCACCGCCTCCCTGCCACCGCCGGAAAGGCCCCGCGAAAGGGGACGAAGGGCGCCCATGAGGACCACTTCTTCCACCGTTATGGGAAAGGCTTCGTCAAAACCCGCCTGCTGGGGTACATAGCCGACACGGCGCCGCGCGTTGCCGGGACTGGTCCCCAGCACCTGTACCGTACCGCCCGACGGTCTTTCAAGCCCCAGTATGAGCTTGAGTATGGTGGTCTTGCCCGCGCCGTTGGGCCCCGCGAGGGCTATAAATTCACCCTGATGAATATGAAAACTTGTATGGTTAAGCACGCTGAGATTCCCGTATGAAAAGGAAACATCCTCAAAATGAAGGGCCATATCCTTTTCTACAGGGTGAAAAGCCTTCATGGTTGTACCGCCTCCAGCAGAGCATTACCCATAACGCGTATATTGTCCAGCCAGAGAGGCGCCAGGGGATCCAGGGCGACAACCCTGGCGCCCGCGGCCTCGGCCACCGTACGGGCGCTCTGGACCGGAAACTGCGCCTGCACAAAAACCGCCGCCGCTTTTTCCGCCCTGACTTCGGCGATAAGTTCCCTGAGTACCCTCGGCGTCGGTTCCTTGCCGCCGGTTTCCACCGCTTCCTGTATTATGCCAAACTCATCGAGAAAATACCCGAAGGCGGGATGATACACAAAAACCTTTCTCCCCCTGAGCGGGGCAAGCTCCGTCTTTAACTCGTCAAAGACCCGGTTAATATCAGCAACAAGGGAACGGTAATTTTCCCTGAATACGGCGCTGTGTTCGCTGTCAATGTCTTCCAGGGCGGCAAGTATATGGCCCGCCAGAACTATCGCCTGTTCCCTGCCCAGCCAGGTATGCCTGTCCATACCGGCCTGCCCCGGAACAGCCGCATGACCCGAGGGGCTTCCGGCAGGGACCGCCTCTCCGCCAGCTTCTTCATCATCGTCATGATGTTCTTCCAGCATGCGGAAACGCATTCCCTTTGTTCCGTCTATGATTTTTAACGAAGGATTCTGGGAGGCAACCCTGGGGACCAGCGAAATTTCAAATTCGGTTCCCGAAAGTATCCAGCACTCCGCCCTTGCGAGGAGGGCCATGTCCCGGGGAGCGGGCTCGTAGGAATGGGGATTCTGCCCCGGACCGGCAAGCACCAAAAACGAGGCAAAATCCCCCGCGATACGGGCGGCAAACCATTCCTGGGGCACTATGCTCAGGGCGATGAGGGGTTTGGAGAGGGGGAGCGTTTTTTCCCCGTAATTTTTACACGATACTGCCAAAAGCAGGAAAAAGCTAAAAATCCACACATACCGGGGCTTTCCCAAAACTTCAGATGCCGGGAAAGCAGCCCTGGATTTACTACCGGCCATTTGAAGCAATCATACTACATATACCGCACCCATGTAAATATTTGAATCCGAAGGCGTATTGCGTCTAACCGAAGCGCAGGGGATTACAGTTTACCCCGTAGTCGTAGGTGTCAACGCCTTCGGCCTTTTTGAGTCCGTACACCACGGCATAGGTCAGCGGGGTCATGACGGCTTCTACGGCGCACTTGAAAAGATAGTTGGTCAGCGCCAGGGAGATGAAGAGTTCCCAGCCGAACACGCCGCAGAGGCTTGCGATGAACACAAAGACCAGGCTGTCAAGGGCTTCGCCTATCAGGGTGCTTCCTATGGTCCGTACCCAGAGCAGTTTTCCTTTCATGAGAATCTTCATTTTTGAAAGAACCACCGAGTTTGAAAATTCTCCGGCCCAGTAGGCGACAAGGCTCGCAAGCACCAGTCCCCCTGAACTCATGCCCCCCAGTATGGCGCTGTAGGCGGCGCTTCCGGCATAGCGTTCCCATTCGGCGTCGCCGGGCAGCGCTTTCAATATAAAGAAAACAAAGGACGACAGGGCCAGGGCCGCAAAGCCCGCCCAAATCACCCTTCGGGACGCCCTGAATCCGTAGACCTCGGTGAGTATGTCTCCGACAATGTAGGAAAAAGGAAAGAGTATGGTTCCGCCGTCAAAGGACAGGCGGATTCCAAAAAGAGAGAGGCCGGGATTGACTATTTTTGCCGACGACGCGACGTTGCTCACAATGAGCACGGTAACAAAAAAAGCCATAACCAAATCGAGGTACTTGTACACAGGAAGGTCTTTTGAAGAGCGGTTTTGAAAAGAGGCCATAGGGTCCCCTTGTTTTGGTAAGGCGGGTGGCAGAACGACCGCCGCGGCAACACCGGTACGTCTTCCCCGCCGCTGGGAAGACAGGCAGAGACTAGCATAAAAAGAACCGAAGGGCAAGGTTACCGGTCAAGTCCTATTTTGAATTTGGAAACCTCGGCGGCCAGGGCGTTAATACAGGTCTTGTTGCTGCCGCTGATGTTGTTGATCCCGCTGACGGCGGTGTTAATCAGGCCGGCGCCTTCGGCCATTTCGTTTATCCCGCCGCTTATTTCCTGGGTAACGCTTTCAAGGTGCCTGCTTTCCATGATAATTTCCTTGCTGCCCGCAAGCATTTCCAGCGAATTCTGTTTTACCTGCATGGTGATTTCATTAAGGCGGCTTACCGCCTCAAGAATCTGCTGGCTGCCCTGGCCCTGTTCTTCCATGGCGTTGCGTATGTGGAATTCCTGGCCGGACACTGTTTTTACGCCGTTGTCTATGGCCGCGAACCTTTCAAGGGCCGTATTGGTCGAAACGCTTATCCGGTCTATCTCCGCCTTGATTTTTTTCAGCACCGCCGAAATGGTCTTGGACTGCTTCCCCGAATCTTCGGCCAGCTTCCTGATTTCGTCGGCGACCACGGCAAAGCCCCTGCCCGCTTCCCCGGCATGGGCCGCCTCAATGGCGGCGTTCATGGACAGGAGATTGGTCTGGCTGGCGATATTCTGCATCACCGAGTTAATTTCCAGTATGCCCGCCGATTCTTTGGCGATTTCCCCGATTTCTTCCGAAACTTCCCTGAGCCCTGTACGGCCCTGTTCCGCCGAGTCGGTAAGTTCCTGCACGTTCTTCGCGTTTGCCATCAGGGTCGAGGTAACGCTCTGTATATTGGCCAGCATTTCTTCTATGGCCGAAGAAGACTGGGCCACGCTTTCGGCTTGTTCTTCTACATTTGTATTCAGCTTGTTTATATTCACCGTAACCTGTTCCATGGTCGCGCCGGTCTCGGTTACCGACGCCGACTGGTTTATCACCTGACCCTTGATGCTCTGTATATTGGCGGTGATTTTATTGACCGCCGAGGCGGTCTCTTCCATGCGGGAGGCAAGATCGTTCCCTATACCGGAAAGGTTCGCGGTCTGGCTTTTTATGGCGGCGATAAGATCCCTTATTTTGTCCAGAGTCAGATTGAAGTAACCGGCAAGCTCTCCTATTTCATCATTTTTCTTTATGGTGATTCTCCTGGTCAAATCACCTTCCCCGGCGGAGATTTCCCTGAGTATGATGTTTATGTCCTTCAGGCGGTTGAAAATAGGGCGGAGGAAGAACAGCATAAGCGCCATGCCGGCCAGGAGGAAAAACAGCGCCATAAACGCCATCTCGAAAATATGTGTTTTCAGGGACTGGATAAGATCATTGGCCGCGAAGTCGCAGCCCACTACGCCGACCATGTTTCCGGCGCTGTTCCTTATGGGGACATAGATTGAAACCATCCAGCCCCATTCTTCGCCCTCATACGCGATCTTTCCCGCCCTGGGGGTCCCGGTTGCCCATGCCGCGCGAAAGGCGTCGTCATAGGCGCTTTCGTCTTCGTCCTCGCCCAGGGCGGAAAAATTATCCTCATCATCAGGGGTGGTGCTGCCGTCTATTACATAGAAGTACGTACCGTCCCCTTTGGACGCCATGGTATAAAGGTACCGGCAGCTTGACGCCTGCTTGACATCGAGGAGTTTAAGCCTGGTTTCTTCATAAAAAGGATCTTCCTCATCCAGGGATACGGAGAGGGCCTCAAAGGCGTCGCCGTCTATCAAGGCCGCCGCGTCGGTTACTGTCGCCATGCCCTGGGCGGAGAAAATGGACGACGCCACATTTACAATCCGTATAATCGCCAGTATCGAAGTCGCGAAACACAGGACCCCGATAAACACCGAAAAAGTCAGAATAAAGCGGAATTTGAGGGATCGCAATTTTGACGGAGGCAAAGACGGTCTTTCACCCATGGCAGCATTCCTCCCTTTGTGGAATATAACTGTACACTATACACGGGAAAATTTCAATATGCTGTATATTTTGGACAGCCCCTTACGCCGCTGCGCGATGTCCGCCCTCAGGTTCCTGTTATGAGCTTGTACAGAAAAAGGTCCATGAGAAGTTCTTCCAGAGCCCCCCCGCCGCTTCTGAGCATGATGTCATAGCTTCCCAGGACGGCGAGAGCCCTGTCCACGGCGGCAAGGGAATAGCGCCGCGAAGCCTGGATATAATCTTCCCGGACTCTGGAAGAGCCCAGGCCAATTTTTTTAAGTTCAAAATCAGAAGCCCCGCCTGACTTGAGGAGGCGTTCATAGTCCCTGAGTTTATGGAAGCACCAGGAAAGCCCGGCCAGTATGGCCTGGGGCGCTTCCCTGGCCGAGAGCAGGGACCTGCATATACCGAGGCTTTTTTCAAGGTCCCCCCTGGCTATGCGGGAAAAGAGGGTAAAAGCCGATTCTTCCCGCGAATGGGGAAGCCATGTTTCAATATCGGTAAGGCTTATGGGCCGTTCCCTGCCCAGAAAAAGGATGAGCCGGGAACATTCCCGCCTCAGGGCGTCGGTGTTGTTTTCGACCAGGGCAAGTATGGCCTCCACCGCGTCGCCGCTTATGGAACAGCCTTCTTTGCGGAAAAAATTCTCGACCCACTGGACTTTCTGGTTTTCAAAAAGTTCCCAGAATATACGCTTCCCCCCGGCGCCCAGGGGCTTTTCGAGCCTTTTGTCCACGCTGGTCTGGTCGGAGACCAGCACCAGCACGGTGTCGTCCCGGGGGGCTTCCATATAGGCAACGAAGGCTTCTATGTCTTCTTTTTTCTTGATTCCCTCGGCGTTTTTTATTTGAATCAGCCGCGCGCCGGCAAAGAGGGAGCCGTTGAGGAGTATCGAGAGTATCTGGTTCAGGGGAGTTTCGCCAAAATAAAATGAATAGTCTTCGGAGTTTTCGCCGAGCGCGGCACGCAGTTCTTTTACGGCCTCGAGTTTTTCGCCGATTTCGGGTCCCAGAAAAAGATAGGATCTGCCCTTTGCCATGCTAGACGCCGCAGGAACGGTATATGCCGGCGAGTTTTCCCAGGACCCTGACATCCTGGCTGTAAATGGGCAAATAGGCGGGGTTTTCCGCCTGCAGCCTTATCCGGGAACTTTCCCTGAAAAAGCGTTTCAGGGTAACCGCCTCGTCAACTACCGCCACAACGATCTCCCCGTTCTGGACGGTTTCGCGTCTTTCTATGATGGCCAGGTCCCCTTCCATGACACCCGCCCGTATCATCGAATCTCCCCGCACCCGGAGCGCAAAATAATTCGCCTTTCTTTTCAGGAGTGAATTGTGGACCGGCAGGGAACCTTCGTAGTTTTCTTCCGAAAGTATGGGCCGCCCCGCGGCTACGGTCCCCAGTATGGGTATGTTGGTAAAGCTGTCCTCCTGGTCTTCTTCCCCGGCATGAACGACTTCCATGGTCCGCGAGCGCTTGCCGCCGGTTTTGAGCCGGCCCTTTTTCTTGAGAGCGTCCACATGGTCATAAGCGCCTTTGACAGAGATGAAAAAATGGTCCGCCAGTTCCCGTATCGTAGGCGGATAGGCATGTCTGGCTATAAACTCGGTAATAAACACCAGCACTTCCCGTTGCCGGCGGGTCAGATCCCTCATAGCAAATACTATATACCCCTTTCCCGAAAAATCAAACTCAAAAAACGTTTTTTTGCATCTTTTTATTCCGAGGCGGTTTCAAAACGCCGGATTTTGAAACCGCCTATTCTTCTTCAAATTTTGAAGCAAACAGTCTGGCTACAGCTTCTACGGCCTCTTCCTCATCAGGACCTTCGGCGATTATCCTGAGCTCAACGCCGTAGCCCGCTCCCAGGGTAATGATGCCCATGATGGATTTGGCGTTTATGCGGTCCCCGTCTTTTTCAAGGTATATGCTGGAACTGAAATTCTTGGTGGTCTGAACCAGCATGGCGGCCGGCCGGGCATGGATGCCTGCCCGGTTCTGTATGGTGATGGTTTTCTCAAACATAGTCCTTCCTAAATTATGTCTTCCTGGCCGAAATATACCGAGCGCGCCATATCGCTCTCGATCCACTTGAGTATATTCTGATTGAATTCCCTGGCCGAGTTATAGCCCATTTTTTTGAGCCTCTCGTTCATCGCCGCGGTTTGAATGATTACCGGAATATTCCGGCCCGGCTTGACGGGGATTTCCAGCTTGGGAACGCTTACCCCCAGTATCTCTTCGAATTTTTCGTCCGTGCCCAGGCGGTCGTAACTTTTAGAGGAATCCCATTCCTCAAGTTTGACCACAAGCTGTATCTGCTTCCGGTCCCTGATGGCGCCGACGCCGAAAAGGTGGGTTACATTGATGATTCCAAGCCCCCGGATTTCCATGTGATGGCCGATGATCTTGTTGGCGCCGGCCCCCATGAGTATGTTGCCGTTGACGCAGTGAATTTCGACCACATCGTCGGCAACCAGCCGGTGTCCCCGCTCGATGAGTTCAAGGGCGGTCTCGCTTTTTCCCACTCCCGAATCGCCCAGTATGAGTATGCCCAGCCCGAAGACCTCTACCAGCACTCCGTGAACGCTTTTCTGGGGGGCGAAAATATTGGAAAGAATACGCATCAGCCGGGAAGAAAATTCAGAGGTAGGGAGATCGGTCTGAAGCAGGGCGCACTGGGTTCCTTCGGCTTCCTCAAAAAAATCTTTGCCCGGATGGAGATTATGGGTAAAGATGCAGCAGGGAATGGGATAGGTGAACATGCGCTTGATGGTGTCCTTTTTATCCTCTTCTTCAAGTTTGCGGAGGTAGGCAACCTCGCCCCGGCCAAAAAGCTGTATACGCTGGTAGGCGAAAGAATCATAAAAACCCGACAGGGCCAGCCCTGGCCGGTTCAGGTCGGGGCTGACGATTTCCCGGGACAAGCCCCTGCGGCCTCCTATGCAGCGGAGATTAAGGGAATCATGTTCCTTAAGGTCTATATCAATAAAGTCGAGTACGGTAAAGCGCTTGACAGCCATGGAGTAAGTATATGCGATTCGTACCAGGGCCGCAACAGCCGGACAGGCGGCGGTCTGCCCGGAGCGCTAAAGCGGAAAACCAAAGCGGAATCCAGGGCCGGGCCGTAGTAGAGAGAGGCGGCGTTGCCGCGGGGCTCATCATGGAGTATAGTAGGGGAGAGGAAATTATGGGGAATAGTACACAAAAAAGAAAAGTTCCAAAGAACGTACAGTTTGAGGATGTCTGGGCCATGTTTCAGGAAACAGACCAGATGATGAAGGACACCGCCCGGCTACAGAAAGAAACAGACCAGATGATAAAGGATACAGACCGGCAGATGAAGGAAACGGACCGCCGCCTGGACAAAATGATGGCCGAAACCGATAAAAAAATCGGGAAACTGGGAAACCGTTTTGGCGAGCTTGTGGAACATCTGGTAATGCCCAATATGGTGGAAAAATTCAGGGCCCTGGGCTATGCCTTTACCAAGGCGGGCCCCGGTATAGAATTCTATGATTCCAAAGGGAAACCCCTGGCCGAAGTGGACCTGTGGCTTGAGAACGGCGAGTTTGCCCTGGCCGTGGAGGTCAAGTCCTGCCTGCATATCCAGGACATAAAGGACCATGTCAGGCGTATGGAAACCCTGTGCCGTTACGCCGAAGAGCGGAACGACAAACGAAAATTCCTGGCGGCCGCGGCGGGAGCCATAGTCAGGCAGAATGTCCGGGAATACGCGGTGAAAAACGGTTTTTATGTGATAGAACAGTCCGGCGATACAGTAAAAATAGAAGTCCCCGAAGGTTTCCGGCCCCGTATCTGGCAGGTATCCTCTTGACATAATCTTCTGTCCCCTCTAGTATATCTGTGAAATATTTCACAGGATGGTGTTTTGGCCCAAATCCCCGAACCCGCCAGAGAGCGGCTCCTTCAAATTGTGCGTATTCTCGAAGCCGCGGAACAGGGGCCGGAGAGGGCTTTTACCTCGGCGGAACTGGAGACCCTTACCGGCTGGCCGAGTTATACAATCCGCAAGGACATTTCCTACCTGGGAAGCGACACGGCGGGCGCCGAAAGCGCGGATACCGTTGAACGGGCCGCGGGAAGCAGCGCCGGGTATACGCCGGGGCGGCTTGTTCCCCGGATCAGGGAAGCCCTGGGCCTTACCCGGCGGCGCAAGTTCTGCATCGTGGGCCTGGGCAGGCTGGGTTCGGCCTATCTCAACCTTGAGTCCTTTGAGGACGGGGAATTTGAACTTGCCGCGGGCTTTGACACCAGCGTCAACAGGGTGGAGATTCTCAAGTCCCGGGCACCGCTCTATCCCGGCTTCAAGATGGCCGAGGTGATAAAGCGCCAGACAATAGAAATTGCCCTGCTCTGCGTGCCCGCCGGGGCGGCCCAGGGCGCCGCTGAAAAGCTCGCTGCCGCGGGGATACAGGGCATATTGAATTTCGCCCCGGTGATACTCAGGCTGCCGCACGGCATAACGGTGCGGAATGTGTATGTTGCCGATGAACTTCGTTCACTGGCGGCGGCCATGCGGCAGGAACCCAATACGGAAATACCAAGGAGGAAAGGTATGCGTGTATACAATTTTTCGTCAGGGCCTTCGGTCCTGCCCCTTCCGGTGCTGGAAAGGGCGGCAAGGGAAATGAGCGACGCCAACAATACCGGCCAGTCGGTCATGGAGATGAGCCACCGTTCCGGGGAATTCAAGGCCATTATTGACAAGACAGAATCCCTTCTCAGGGAACTCATGGCCATTCCTTCAAATTATAAGGTGCTTTTTCTCCAGGGAGGAGCCTCGCTGCAATTCTCCATGGTCCCCCTCAACCTGGCGGCAAGCGAAAGCGGCCTTCCGGAAAAAAAGGCCGCCTATGTGGATACCGGCATCTGGGCCAAAAAGGCCGCTGAGGAAGCGTCCAAGTTTGCCGCCGTTGCTGTTTTGGCAAGCTCAAAGGACAGGGGCTATACCTGCATCCCCCAAGCCCCCGCCCCACGGCAGGACGACGCCTACTACCACATAACCCTTAACAATACCATCGTGGGAACCAGGTGGCCGTCCCTCCCCGATACGGGAAAGGTTCCCCTTGTCGCCGACGCCTCAAGCTGCATACTCTCGGAGCCTCTTGATGTTTCCAGATTCGGCATACTCTACGCAGGCGCGCAGAAGAACCTCGGCCCCGCCGGTGTTACCGTGGTGATCGTCAGGGAAGACCTCATCGGCCGCCACGCTTCCCGGACTCCGGCCATGCTCCGCTACGACATACACGCCGCCGAAGCGTCCATGTTCAACACCCCTCCCTGTTACGGGATTTACATCACCGGCCTGGTTCTTGAATGGCTCAAGGGCCTGGGCGGAGTAGAGGCCATGGGCCGCCTTAACCGGGAAAAGGCCGGGCTCTTCTACAGTTATCTTGAAAATTCAAAATTTTTCAGTTCCCCTGTTGAAAAATCATGCCGCAGTCTTATGAACATACC
Source organism: Spirochaetaceae bacterium (assembly GCA_031265635.1). Taxonomy (GTDB): domain Bacteria; phylum Spirochaetota; class Spirochaetia; order Treponematales; family Breznakiellaceae; genus JAIRTD01. The sequence goes on along the minus strand of JAISCK010000205.1, from coordinate 8,373 downwards.
GTTTATTCCCAGGGAAGAGGACCCGGAGAAAAAGGCCGCCCTGGAAAAGCGCTTTGTAAACGAAGCCGCCGCGGCCGGCCTGGTGAATCTTGCCGGGCACCGCCTTGTGGGGGGCATGCGGGCCAGTATCTACAACGCCATGCCCATAGAAGGGGTCAGGGCCCTTATCGCGTTTATGGAGAAATTTGAAGCATGATTCGTATACAGACGCTGAACAAGATTTCACCCCTGGGGCTTGAACTTTTTCCCAGGGACAAGTACGAAGTGGCAAGCGGGATACCCAACCCCGACGCCATACTGGTACGGAGCGCCAGCCTCCACGACACGGTCCTTCCCGGCTCGGTCATGGCCATAGCCAGGGCGGGCGCGGGGGTAAACAACATCCCCATACCGGAATGCAGCGAGCGGGGCATTGTGGTGTTCAATACCCCCGGCGGCAACGCCAACGCGGTCAAGGAACTGGTCATAGCCTCCCTGCTTCTTTCCTCGCGCAACATATTCGGCGGTATCAACTGGGGGCTTTCCATGGCCGGCAGGGCCGACGAGGTTCCCGATCTGGTAGAAAAGGGCAAGTCCCGTTTTGAAGGGCCTGAACTTAAAGGCAAGGTTCTGGGCGTGGTTGGCCTGGGGTCCATCGGGGTTATGGTTGCCAACGCCGCCCTTGCCCTGGGCATGGAGGTCGCGGGCTACGACCCCTATATCTCGGTGGACGCGGCCTGGAGCCTTTCGGAATCGGTGCAGAGGGCCGAGACGCTTGAGGGCCTTCTTTCAAAAGCTGATTACCTGACCCTTCATCTTCCCCTGGGAGAAGAAACCAGGGGCATGATCGACGCGGTTAAAATCAGAACCATGAAGAAGGGGGCGCGTATTGTCAACCTTGCCAGGGGAGGTCTTGTGAACGAGGCCGACATCATCGCCGCGCTGGAAAACGGCAGGCTTTCCGCCTATATCACTGATTTTCCCAGCGCCGAACTGCTCCGCTGCGAAAAGGCCGTCTGCATACCCCACCTGGGCGCCTCTACCCCCGAAGCCGAGGACAACTGTGCGGTCATGGCGATAAAGCAGCTTATGGAATTCCTTGAGTCGGGGAACATAAAAAATTCGGTGAATTTTCCCCGCTGCCGTCTGGAACGGCGGGCCCCCCACCGGCTTCTGGTGGCAAACCGGAACATACCCAATATGGTCGGGCAAATCACCACGCTTTTGGCAGGCGCCGATGTTAATATCACGGACCTTATCAACCACCACCGGGAAGAATACGCCTACAATATTATTGACACGGAGCAGGCCATACCGGACGAAGTGCTTGCGACACTCGGCAAGGTTGACGGCATCGTGAGGGTGCGGACCCTGTGATTTTTAGTTGTTTGAAACAGGTTCTAACGCAAAGGTTGAAGATTGTACAGATGATTTTTAGAGAATTGGCAAAGAAAGAAGTTTTGGTCGTGGCGGGGCTCCTTGGCCTCGGATGTTTATGCGTCAGTTGGATAGATTACCGGGGAGCCGCTGTCAGGGAAGCGCCGGAAGAAGAACCGGAAATCCGGGAGCCCCTGAATCCCGGCGACTACCGGGCGGCGGTGCTTACGTCGGTAAAACAGAACGACGCCGTACTTGAGCTGTACGGGAACGAACTGTTCAGGGAAAAGGTGGCGGTTTTCTTCGGTTCCATCACCGGCTCGCAGGAGATCGCGGAACAGGTTCTGGGCCAGACTTTTGCGTTGAACATTTCCCCCAGCCTGGTCTTTGCCCTGATATGGGAAGAAAGCCTCTTTAATCCCCGGGCGGTGAACCGCAACGCCAACAACAGCATTGACCGGGGGCTCTTCCAGCTTAATTCGGCCTCCTTCCCCTCGCTTACGCCTGAGGATTTTTTCGATACCACGGTGAATATACGCTACGGCCTTGCCCACCTTAAAATGTGCCTTGACCAGGGAAGATCGGAAGTTGCCGCCCTGGCGATGTACAACGCGGGATTAAACAGGGTCCGCTCGGGAGGAACCCCGGAACGTACCCTGAATTACATCAACCGCATACTGGGCTACAGACAGGGCATAGAAAAACTGTTCCTGTCCGAATGTACGCGGCCCGGTCTTGCCGAAACCCCGGCAAAAGCGGCCCGAAAATAGCGGTTACGGGAAGACCCGGCGCAAGGTTGCCGTTCCATCAAGGTTAGTATATAATATTGAACAGATACGGAAATATCGTTTATTATGCACTATGAAGAGGGAGAGTTCAGGTGAAGTTTAGTATAGTCTTTCTTGCCGTCGCGGCGCTTGTAAGCGGCCGGGCGTGGGCGGATAATCAGGAACCGGCTGTAAACGCCGGAGGGGCCGTGCTTGCCATGGACGGGCAGGCCGCCGGGGCATCCCGGGGAGATGGCGGCAGACAGATTCCGGTGCAGAAAAGGGCGTCAACCAAATTCGCCGACGGAAGGCTTGATGAATACATTGTCTTCCAGTACGACCAGGGAGATGTGCTGCTGCTTTCCCAGTCCCGGTATTCCGCGTCGGGCGTGCTGGTTGAGACGGTGGAATTCACCTATGAGAACGGCAGGGCGGTGCGGAAGATCACCAGGGACGAACAGGGCCGGCCCCATTCCATGATCAGCTATCGATACAATCCCCAGGGCCTGATAAGCGGGGAAACCCTGGCCGACCGTAACGGCAGGACTTTAAGTTCCTACGAATACCAGTATGACGCGAACGGCAACCGGGTTGTCAGGATCATCAACAATACCCGTGGCGGCAAACTCGCCGAAACCTCCTTCGCGTACCGGAACGGGCTTCTTGTTTCAACCGAAACCAGGGACGGAACAGGCCGAAAAACCGGTTCAAGCGAAAACACCTATGACGGCGGGGGCAACCGTGTTACCGAAAGGGTCTTTGACGCCAGGGGCGACGTTGTGCGCATTGTCAACGCAAGCTGGCGGAACGGCCTTGAGGCGACCCTTGAGCGCGCCGACGCCGCCGGCCGGGTTTTGCTGCGGGAGACCTATGAATACGGCTCTTACGACGAACTGGTCCGCAAGACCATAGAAGATATTCACAGTGGAATGAAAAAGATTATTGAGTACGAATATACGTTCCGCGAGGAACAGCGCCCTTAAGGGCAAAGGAACGGCATGATGAAACGCCTTGTTTGTGTGCTTTTGGTTGTTTTGGGGGGATTCCCGGCTTTTGCGGATGATGAGGCGATGGAACTGTATACCTACCTCTACAATAATTCCGTAAACCCGGTAGACAAGCTCGGTGTACTCAGGCTTGTAATTGAATCGGAACCTTCCGGGGCCGGTCAGTTTTATGCCGACGCCCTGAAGCAGTTGGTGGAAACCGGGATGAACCTTCAGACCGCCACCGAGCGGGACGCCGCCGATGAGCTGGCCCGCCTGCTCTGCTACCATACGGGCGAGGAAAAAGTCGCTTCCTCCGCCGGGGATATATGGCGGGCCTTTGAAACCTTTCCCAATCCCCTGGTCAAGGCCGAGGCCCTCATGGCCCTGGGCCGCATGCAGGCGGGCGCTTTTCTCCCCCAGGTAATCCAGGTACTCAACGACCTCAACCTGGCGCCTGCCGCCGATTACGAAAGCGCTGAAAAAATAGCCTACGGGGCCATACTTTCCCTTGAAAAGTACCAGGAAAAAGAAGGCTACCTGCCGGTGTTCTTCGCTTCAATAGGGTGGTATTCCGCCCGCATCAAGGACACCGCCAAAAAGAGCCTTACGGTGATTCTTGCGGACCCCACCGAACCTTTGACCGAAATAATAACTTCTTCCGCTTACAATTATCAGGCGAAACTTGACGCCCTGCGTACCATGGAAGAATCAAACAGTTCCGGTGAAGCCAAGGCCGGTTTTGCCCTGGCGGCCTACAATGAGGGCTGGCTGGCGGCGACCAGCGTAACCAGGGAGCGTATGCTTCTTAATACCATGAGAAAATTCTCGATGGGCATGATACAGCGTTACGGGACAAGCGACAACGCCGTCTATTCCCTTTTGGACCGATCCTATAAGGGAGGCACCGATTGGGAAGAAAAGCTCGGCGCCGTCTCTACCCTCGGCATTCTGGCAACGCCTGAGGCCGCCAGGCAGCTTGCCAACTATCTCCAGCTTTTTAACGCCGCGCTCCAGCGGGGAACCATAACCCCCAATGACGAGCGCATGGTCCGGGAGGTTATTCCCGCCCTGGGCGCCACAGGCCAGAGCGCGGGGAGGGCCGCCCTCAATACGGTTCTTGCCCTTGACTGGACCAACGCGGTCAAGATTCTTGCCCGCGAGGCGCTGTCCAAAATCAGGTAAGCCCAGGTCCTATTCGGTAAAGACCTGCAGCACCTGCTCAGGAGTCTGGGCATGGAGAATCTCCTGCCGCTTTTCGGCGCTCTTGAAAAGAAGGCTGACTTCCGCGAGAAATTGCAGATGGGGTCCGGTTTTTTCCACCGGAGAAAGGGTCATAATAAAAATTCTGCACGGCTCATGGTCCAGGGAGTCAAAATCCACAGGCGCGTCGGAAACACCGATACAGGCTACCAAATCCTGTACGGTATTGCTTTTCCCGTGGGGGATGGCTATTCCGTGCTTCATCCCTGTGGACATCTTTTGTTCCCGGTCCATAATAGCGCCCAGCGCTGCTTCACGATCCTGTATTTTGCCCGCGCTGACCAGAATATCCAGCAACTCATTGATGATATCCTGCTTGGTAGTGCCTTTAAGACGCAGGCTTATCGTTTCTGCTGTTAAGACTGTCTTCAAATTCATACATAAAGTGTAAATCCACCTATGGAAAAAGTCAACGGGTTCTTTGCGCCACGGGAACTATGATTCGTATTGAGGGTTTTATACCCCGCATCGCCTTGATATAATAAGCGTATGCGTCCTTTAGATCATTTTTTTTCATTGGCGGACAGGGAAAAATCTTTTTCCCCGGACGGGAAGCTGGCCGGGGAATTTGTAAGGCTCGCCGCTCCTGTCCTGGGGGAATCCTGCGCCGGGGATCTTTGTTTCCGTACCGCCTCCCGCCTGGGCGAAAAGGCCGGCCCCGCGCTGGGGAATATGGCCGCTTTTTTGCTTGGCGAATTTGACGACGAGACCATGACCCTTGATGAGGCGGACTGGGACGAAATCAGGGAAACCCTGGAAGACGCCGCCGCCGGCATTGACTTGAACGTCCTCACCGGCCTTATGGACGGGCTCCTTTCCAGAGGGAAATTGAAAAAATCGCCTTGACGCGGCGTTTTTTTATAAAAACGCTTGCGTTCCGGAATTTTCGGGAGTATGCTTGAGCAAGAAGCCGCTTTCAAAACTCAGGTGAATGAATTTTGAAGCGGCCTTGTCCGCCGGGTTTTGGCGGCGGAAATCGCCCTGTTAGGACGGGAGGTTCCTATGAATAATCCGCCTGACGCTCCGGGGCCGGTTTGATAAACATGCCGGCCATGGGGAGACAGTTATCGTAACAGCACTATCTATGTAATGCTTTGTGTAAGCATGCCTCAAAAAGCCGGGCCGTAAGGCCGGCAGGGGGAAAGAAAGCTGCCTGGAACCGGGCTCAGGAAACCCGGAAAGGCAGCTTTTTTGTCGGAGCTGGGGGAAACCCGTTTCCACAGGCCAAGGGGCCCGCCGCACGGGCTAAAAGGAGTCCTACCAGTTATTGTATCCGCCGCCGGCGCCCCGGTCACGGCGGGGTTTATCCATTGCCTCATTTACCCTGAGTTGGCGGCCTTCAAATTCACGGCCGTTGGTTCCGGCGATAGCGGCGCTTGCCTCTTCGTCAGTACTCATTTCAATAAAACCGAATCCTTTTGAATTGCCGGTTTCACGATCAAAGATGATCTTTGCGGAAGCGACACTGCCAAAATTGGAGAACAGGTTACGAAGTCCGTCTTCTGAGGTGTTGTAGGAAAGGTTCCCTACATACAGTTTCTTAGCCATCGAGCATTTTCCTTCTCCCGGAACAAACTGCCGCTTTCTGCCCGCAGGGGAACAGCAAACGCGGGTTTGCATACGTCCGGGTTGCGCATTTATTCACGTCCATATACCATGGGCGACTCCACTCTTCCGTCAGGGAGAGTACTGGATGAAAGATGAGCCTGTTCCGCAGCCTGCGCGGTTGGGGAACAGCCTTTAGTCAACAGACTTGTTCGAGAATGCCTCTGGTTTCCAGAGGCTAAAGCCCGTTCCAAGTCCCGCGTTTTACCGCCGGCAAAACCAGCCGCCGGACACGAAATCGCGGTCTTTACAAAAAAATTGTTTGGAAACTGAAGTTTTCGAACAATCCTGCCATACATCAAGAATCGAGAAGATTGGCCCGGGCGAGAAAAGCCAGACTGCGTCATTTTTGTAAATAAGTCTTACAAGAGACTTTGCCAAAACAAATCACAATAGATCCCAATAAAGAAACAGTACCCCAGATTAGCGCCGGCGTCAAGCTAAATTTAAAATTCCGGTAAATTTTTTTAAAAAAATGGTGTATTTTTCGATAAATAACGCCGGGACATCCGAAATTCAAGGTCTATTCCGCCCCCTGTCCGGCGAAAAGCAGGGTTACGGCGTTCTTTAGGCTGGCAATTTTGTGGACCCCGGCGCTGTCGGCAGGGGCTGTCTCCGTCTCGCCGGAATCGGGGACAGGTCCGAGAAAACGAGTAAAGCCAAGGCTCCGGGAGGTCTTTACGCGGGTATTGAGCCGCCTTACCGGCCGTACTTCTCCGGCCAGGGAAAGCTCGCCCGCCAGGGCTGTCTGGGAAGGCAGGGCAAGGCCCGTGCGGGCCGAGTATATGGCCCCCGCCAGGGCAAGCTCTATGCCTACCTCGTTTATCCTGATGCCGCCGGCTACATTGACATAGAGATCGTGGTCCTGGAGCCGGAGTTTGAGGTGCTTTTCCAGAGTGGCCGACACACGGGACACCCTGCCCGAATCAATGCGGTCGGAAAAAACCCTGTTTATGGAGGCTCTGGCCGGAACAGTCAGGGCCTGGATTTCCACAAGAAAACACCGGCTCCCCTCCAGAACCGCCGCCACCGCCACGCCGGGGGGCAGTTCGCCTTCCCGCCGTATGAGAAAAAGGGAGGAAGGATCTTCCACCGCTTTAAGGCCCTTTTCAGTCATGGTGAAAATGCCCAGTTCGTCTACGGAACCAAAGCGGTTTTTCGCGGCCCTGAGAAAACGGCTGTCCTGGCCGTTTCCCGGCCTGTCGCTCTGCTCAAAGTACAGCACCGTGTCCACCATGTGTTCCAGCGTTTTCGGCCCGGCTATAATGCCGTCCTTGGTCACATGGGCGACAAGGAAGAGGGCCGCGTCATGTTCCTTGACCCAGGAAATGAGTTCAAAGGAACAATACTTCATCTGGTTCACCGTTCCCGGCACCAGGCCCACTTCGGGGCTGAACAGGCTCTGTACGGAATCAACAATGATGATGACGGGCTTTACCGCGTCAAGTATGACGCCAATATCCTCAAGTCTTGCCGAACAGACGATTTCTATACGCTCGGCCTGCGCGCCTGCCTGACGGACCCCCGGCCCGCCTGAAGTGTGAGGCGCTCCCGAAGCGCCCGGCGTATCCGGCCCGCCTGACAGAAGGCCCAGCCTGTCGGCCCTCATGCGGACCTGTCCCGCCGATTCTTCCCCTGAGATGTAAAGTATCCTGCCTGTAGTTTCGGCCACCGCCGCGGCCTGGAGCAGCAGGGTGGATTTGCCTATGCCCGGTTCGCCCCCGACCAGTATGGCCGAACGTTTCATGATGCCCCCGCCCAGTACCCGGTCCAGTTCCCCTATGCCGCTGGAAATCCGGTTCCCCTCCTGGGGGTCTATAGCCGAAAGGGGCAGCGACCGGGGCATCCCCCGCTCCGGGGCCCCCGCTCTTACGCGGTCCCGGCCGGACACCGATGTCTCAATGAGCGTGTTCCACTCGCCGCATTCAGGACAGCGGCCCAGCCACTTGGGTTCCTCATGGCCGCAGGCGGAACATTTATAGATGTAGGTTTTTGATTTCTTCACGGAAGATCAGTATACCACCAATGCTGCCCGGCGTCAGCCCGGCGCGGGGTCCCCGGCACCCCAGCACGGACGACGGCCCGGCCCCAGGCGGCGGGCCTTCAAGGGCCTTCAAGCGCCGCACGATCCGCCGCCTCTATTTTGAAAGGAGCCGGTTGAGGCGCTTTACAAAGTCGGCGGGGTCCCTGACCTTGATACCTTCCACAAGGAGGGCCTGGTCAAGAAGCACGCCGGCCACATCGGCGATGCGCTCTTCGTCTTCGGTATCTTTGAGGGCGGCCACTATGGGGTGGCCGCCGTTGACTTCCAGGATAGGCTTAATGTCGGGAAGCTCGCTTTGGCCCATGGCCTTGAGCATCTGGGCCATTTGCAGGGTAGGATCGTTTTCGTCGGC
>JAISCK010000029.1 GCA_031265635.1 Spirochaetaceae bacterium | reverse complement strand
CCCGGATCAAGGGGGCCGTAGCCCGCGTTGCGCAGAGAAGCGACTTCGCCGGGGAGGCCGTCTCTGAACATGGCCGCGCAGCGTTCATTGATTCTCTTATAAAGATCATCCCTTTCGCGGCGCAGCCCGATGAGGAGGAAGCGGTATCTGAGGGGCGGCGTTTCCTCTTCGCGGCGCTCCGCGCCGGGGGCGTAGATGCGGCCCCTGAGTCCCGAAAGGCTGCTGTACGAACTTAGCGGGCGGCCTGTAAGCCTGTACACTTCGAGGGCCCTGAGGAGACGGTACTGGTCATGGACGTGGATGCGCGAAGCGCTTTCCCGGTCGGCTTTGGCAAGTTCTTCCATGAGGGGACCGGGACCTGAATTTTCCCATTCATCCTTGAGCGCTTTCCGGATGGCGTTGTCCGAAGGGGGCGTCTCAGGGAGGCCGAGGACAAAGTTTTTAAGGTAAAAGCCCGTGCCCCCCGAAACGACCGGGAGTTTCCCCCTCCCCGCTATGTCAAGGCAGGCGGCGTCGGCAAGGTGGACAAATTCGCCCACGTTAAACTGTTCGCCGGGATTTCTGATGTCAATAAGGTGATGGGGAAGTTTTGCCCTGAGTTCACGGGAAGGTTTCGCGGTTCCTATGTCCATGCCCCGGTAGACCTGCATTGAATCCGCGGATACCAGTTCCGAGGGAAGGGCGTTCTTTCCGGTAAACAGCTCTTCTATAAGGGCTGTTTTACCCGACGCGGTGGGACCAAAAAGTATAAAAACAGGAACGCTGCCTGAGGGACAGGGTGTCATTCCTCAATGCGGAATTCAACCTGCCTGGTGAAAATCTGCCTGGCCGCAAGGGAAACCACCTTGCCGTCGTTTTCCTCGATTTCCTCGTCCCTGAGCATGGAAAGCTGGTAGGCCCTCCGGGAAGCGGCGCAGGTAATTTCATACATATTGCTGTCGTATTCGATAAGTTCTTCCAAGGGAAATATCATGCCGTTACTATACTGAAAAGCCTTCGCCGTGTAAAGGGACCGGCCAAACCGCGCCTTCCGGGCCCTTCGGCCTTTCTTTTTATTCCCCTTTCGGCTATTCTTTTATACAGGTGAATGTTCGACGATGACAGCAAAATCCCCTATAAAACGCGCGTCAAACGCAAAGGCTTTGACAATATTCGCGTCGTACTACAAGCCCCATCTTCCCCTCTTTTTGGCCGACATGTTCTGCGCCTCCCTTATTTCGGGCGCGGACCTTGCCTTCCCGCTGATGACCAAATACGCCCTGGAAAAACTAATCCCCCAGGGGAATCTCAGGCGGCTTTTCATCATGACCGGTTTGATGGTGCTGCTCTACATCCTCAGGACGGCCTTCAGTTTTTTTGTTACCTACTGGGGCCATACTGTCGGCGCGTATATCGAGGCGGACATGAGGCGGGACCTCTTTGCCCATCTCCAGAAACTTCCCTTTTCGTTCTATGACAACCACCGCACCGGCCAAATCATGTCCCGTGTTACCAACGATCTTTTTGAAGTAACCGAACTGGCCCATCACGGCCCCGAAGATCTTTTTATATCCCTCCTAACCCTCTCCGGTTCTTTCCTCATTGTTCTTTTTATGAGCTGGGAAATGGCCCTGGTACTTTTGTTCCTCGTTCCCCTGATGGTCATCCATACCCTGGTTTCCCGTGTCAGCCTTATGAACAGTTCCCGTTCCGTCAAGGAAAAAATCGCCGAGATAAACGCTTCCCTTGAGTCGAGCATATCGGGGGCCAGGCTTGCCAAAGCCTTTACCAACGAGGGCTACGAGAACAAAAAATTCAAGGGCGGCAACGAATTCCTCAAAAACGCGAAAAAGGGCTACTACAGGTCAATGGCCGATTTTCACAGCAAACTTGAATTTATGACCAGCCTGCTCAATGTTGCGGTCATCGCGGCAGGGGCCCTGCTCATCATGGCCGGAAGGATGAGCCTTCCCGAACTCATAACCGCGAACCTCTTTGCCGCGGCCTTTCTCCAGCCCATAAGGCGGCTGCAGAATTTTGTTGAACAGTACAGTACCGGCATGGCGGGCTTTAAGCGCTTCCTTGAGATCATGGCCATTGAACCCGCCATTATTGACCGTAAAGACGCCAGGGCCCTCTCAAATGTCAAAGGCGATATTGAATACCGGAACGTGAGCTTTGCGTACAGCGAGGCGCATAACGGCGGCCCGGATGCTGATGAAAATTTTGTACTCAGGGGCATAAGGCTTTCCGTACCGGCAGGAACAACCGTTGCCCTGGTGGGACCTTCAGGCGGCGGCAAGACCACCCTCTGCCACCTCCTCCCCCGCTTCTACGAAATACAGGAAGGCGCCATCACCATAGACGGCGCTGATATACGGGACCTTACCCTCGAATCCCTGAGGCGCAACATAGGCATCGTCCAGCAGGACGTGTTTTTGTTTGCCGGAACCATCAGGGACAATATAGCCTACGGCCGCGTCGACGCCCCGGCGGAAGCAATTACCGAAGCCGCAAGGAGGGCCGAAATCCACGACGATATTACCGCCATGAAAGACGGGTACGACAGCCTTGTGGGAGAACGGGGGGTAAAGCTTTCAGGAGGGCAGAAGCAGCGCATAAGCATAGCCCGCATCTTCCTTAAAGACCCGCCCATACTGATACTTGACGAAGCTACCAGCGCCCTGGACAGCGTTACCGAACTCAAGATACAAAGGGCCCTGACCGAACTTGCCAGGGGCCGTACAACCCTCATCATTGCCCACAGGCTCTCGACCGTGCGGAACGCCGGGCGCATCGTGGTCCTCGACAACGAAGGCATCAAGGAAGAAGGCAGCCACGAGGAACTTCTTTCCAGAGGCGGCCTTTACAGCAGCCTGTACCGTTCACAGTTTGCCCCGGAAGAGAAATGAAACCACAGCCTTACAGGTGAGGCTGTTCCAAAACTTCAGTTTTTGGAACAGCTACCTTGAAATTAGTGGAAAAACCGGGCTTTGACCGGTTTTTCCAAGAGCTTGTTCCGAAACCAACCGGGTTTTGGAACAAGC
>JAISCK010000193.1 GCA_031265635.1 Spirochaetaceae bacterium | reverse complement strand
GTGATGCGGTAGACCGACATGGTCCTGCCCCGGTGGAGGCAGACGGACTCGGCGATGAGCCGCGTTCCCTTGCTGCTTTTAAGATAGGATATACTGCATGACTGCCCTACGGTTAGCCCTCTTTCTGTATCGGCGTCGAAAATCATGTCCAGGTTTGAATGAACCCCGAAGGTAAAGTCGGCAAGGGTAAAAATCGCCCCGCCGTGGACATTACCGCCGCCGTTACGATGGCTGTCCTTTATTTCCATGCTGCATTGTACCGTGTCGCTGCTTGCCGCGTCGATGACAACACCCGCTCCCGTGGCATAGCGGTCCGCTAAAAAGAAATCCCTAAGTTTGTCCAAGTCTATATTCATACTGTTAAGTATAGTGTAAAACCCCAATTTTTACACGGCGCGATTTGGAATCTTGACTTTAATGTCTATATTCTGTATACATACAATATGCTGGTCAAACAGCGTATTGTACGGGTATAACAAGGATTTATGCAAACCGGGGATATAGCTCAGTTGGTAGAGCGATAGGTTCGCAATCTATAGGCCAGGGGTTCGAATCCCCTTATCTCCAAAAGTATTAGCCTCCCAAAGAAATGGGATTCGAACCGGAGTGCCGGCCCCGGAAAGGCGCAACCTTGAAGGGGTGAGGCGCAGGGATGCGCCGAAAGGCACGGAGGCGGCCTGAAAGGAGCTCGCAGGAAGCGGGCGAGTGGAAGGCGAATCCCCTTATCTCCAATATCGTTACCGCCGCCATTGTTACGCGAATAGATTCCTGGTACTATTTCAGGCAAGGTCCCAGGCATGGGTAACCAGGCGGAGGCGTTGATATGAAAGCAAAGACCCTTTCCGGTCCGGCGGTTTTCTGTTTTGTGGTTGTATGTCTTTCCTGCGCGGCGGGGCTCAGGGCTCCTGATCCAAAGAAAGTCGCCGCTCTTACCGGAGGCAGGATAGAGCGGAACAGTCCCATAGAGCTGCGCTTTACCGAAAAACAGGATACCTCGGCGCCGTTTGCTTCCAACGCTTTTCGTCTTGTTCCCCGTGCCGAAGGTTCCCTTTCCTGGAAGGATGAATACACCCTGGTCTTTACCCCCCGGAGGGCTCTCAGGGCAGACACCCGTTACAGGGCGGAAGTAAGGCTCGGTACGCCTTTTGGTTTTACTTTTGAAACCCAGCCGCCCCTTCTGGAAGTGAGCTTTGACCCGGTCAGGATAGACGGGGACGGGAATGTTTTTATAAGCGGCGCGGTAAAGGCCGAACAGGGGGCGTCCCTGTCCCGCATAGAAGAAGTCGTCAGGGCCTCCGAACTGGGAGCGGCGGTCTGGATTCATGAAGGGGATACCCACTCCTTCAGGTTCGGCGGCCAGAGGCGGTTTGACGCTGAGCGCACCGTGGCGGTCTCGTGGAACGGCCGCCGTCTCGGTTCAAAAGAAAAGGGCTTTGCCACTTTCAGAATCCCCAGGGCGGGGAGCTTTGAGGTGATGGACATACGGCAGAGCGGTCCGGGCGTTCTTGAGGTTTCGTTTTCGTCCCCCTTAAAAGAAGACCAGGATCTCAGGGGTTTTGTGTCCCTTTCGGGAAGCTCTTCGCTGCGTTACGCGATAGACGGCAATATAGCGCGGATTTTCGGCGAAATAGTTCCCGGAACCAGCCTCTCCATTCAGGGCCTCCAGGATTCCAAAGGAATCTATCTTGCCGAACCGGTGCAGTACAGGACCGGGGAAAACTGGGAACTCCCGGAGCTGCGTTTCACGGGGAGCGGGACCGTGCTGCCTTCCAGCCAGGGTTCAACCATGGTTGTGGAGACAAAAAACCTTTCCGGGCTTTTGGTCGAGGCTTTCGAGATTCGCGGCGATAACATGATACAGTTCCTCCAGGTGAACAGCCTTGACGGAAAGCGCGAGCTTGACCGGGTAGGGGAGCCTGTCTGGGTCAGGGCCTTTGATTTTGAATGGAACGAAGGCGACAGGAACCGCTGGGTGCGCCGGGGCCTTGATCTTTCCGGTCTTGCGGGCAGGTATCCCGACGGAATGTTCCATATACGGATAAGTTTCCGCCGCCGCCATGTTCACTATGTCTGTACGTCAGGCCACGCCGATTTTTCCGGCCTTAACTTTCCCCCCGATACCTTTCCGGCTTTCTCAAGCAACGACGGCGAAAAGAGTTACTGGGACGGCTACGAAAACAACAGGCGCGACAACTATGACTATTACCGCTACCGGAACGATCCCTGTCATCCCGCCTTTTACGAACCCTACTATGACCACGATATTACCAAAGGACGGAATGTGCTGGTCTCGGATCTCGGCCTCCTTGCCAAACGGGGTCTTGACGGAACCTACCTTGTCGCCGCGAGGGATTTAAGGACGGCGGGACCCGTTGCCGGGGCGGACATAGAACTGGTCAATTACCAGGGCCGCGTTTTGGGCGCGGCCAAAACAGGGTCCGACGGAACCGCCGCCATAACCGGTTCTGGAACAGCGGCCTTTATCCAGGCCAAAAGCGGCGGAAGCAGGGCCTATCTTAAAATCAACGATTCCCTTGCCCTGGCGGTAAGCCACTTTGACGTGTCGGGCGACAGGCCCTCAAGCGGCGTCAAGGGACTCATCTACGGGGAGCGGGGAGTGTGGCGTCCGGGTGATACCATATACCTTACCTTCCTCCTCTCCGATCCGGCTTCTTCCCTGCCCGAAAACCACCCCGTGTCCTTTGAACTTGAGGACCCCAGGGGAAGGATCGCCGAACAGAGGACCTATACCTCGTCGGTCGGCGGTTTCTATCCCATTGCCGTGTCCACTTCCCAGGACGCGCCTACAGGCGACTGGACAGCCAGGGTGCGGGTCGGAGGCAGCGTATTCAACAAGAGCGTAAAAATTGAAACCGTTATGCCAAACAGGCTCAAGATGGCCCTTGATTTTCCGGATCATCTTGAAGCGGCCCCTGTCCAGACTTCCCTCAGCGCCGCCTGGCTCTACGGCGCTCCGGCGCCCAATCTCAAGGCCGATGTTTCGGTTACCTTTGCCGACAGGGAAACAAGTTTTCCTTCCTTTACCGATTACACGTTCCGCGATCCTTCGAGGACGGTGAGCCCGGAGCGCCTTACTGTTTTTTCGGGAAATCTCGACGCCTCGGGCAGGGCCGGTTTTACCATGAACCTCAACCCCGGCAGGGTGGTGCCGGGCAGGCTCCGCGCCCGTTTTCTTACCAGGGTTTTTGAACCGTCGGGGGTTTTTTCATCAGAGCAGACGACGGTTGATTTTTCTCCCTACAGCCGCTATGTGGGCATCAAGCTCCCCAGGGGCGACGCAAGCCGCGATATGCTGCTCACCGACCAGGATCATACTGCCGAACTTGTGGTTCTTGATTCAGACGGAAAGCCCGTTTCCGGCGTCGCTCTTGACTGCGCCATATACAAACTTTCCTGGCGCTGGTGGTGGGAGCAGGGCGGCGGCGAAGAGGCCGCGTTTTCCCAGGCCCTGTCCCGTACTCCTGTCGCCAGGGGAACGGCAACCACGTCTTCGGACGGCAGGGCTGTGTGGAATTTCCAGGTCAAATATCCCGACTGGGGCCGCTACATGGTTATTGCCAGGGATGCCGGGGGCGGGCACAGCGCCGCGAGCATAGTCTACATAGACTGGCCCGGCTGGGCGGGAAGGGCCCAGGAAGGAGGCCAGGGAGCGGCGGCCATGCTTATACTGACGTCGGACAAGCAGTCCTACAGTTCAGGCGAAAGGGTCGGCGTCAGTTTCCCTTCCAACAGGGAAGCCGTTGCCATGGTTACGGTGGAAAGGGGCGGCGAGGTGCTGCGTAACGAATGGATAAACTGTTCGGATACCGTTACGCGCTATGAGTTTACCGCCGGTCCTTCCATGACGCCCAATGTTTATGTTCATGTAACCCTTTTGCAGAAGCATCTCCAGACAGGGAACGACCTTCCCCTGAGACTCTACGGCGTTGTGCCGGTGATCGTGGACGATCCTTCTACGCGCCTTAATCCCCGCATCGCCTCCGCTTCAAACTGGGAACCTGAATCAACGGTCTCCTTTACGGTCAGCGAGGAAAGCGGGAGGCCCATGGCCTATACCGCGGTGGTCGTGGACGAGGGGCTCCTGGGCCTTACCAGGTTCAGCCTCCCCAATCCCCGGACCGGCTTTTACGCCAGGGAGGCTTCCTTCCTCAAATCCTGGGATCTTTACTCCCAGGTCATGGGCGCCTACGCGGGCCAGCTCGAAACCCTTCTTGCCATAGGAGGGGGCGACGAGTTTTTTGACGACACGGCAAAGGAGACCGCGCGCTTTAAGCCTGTGGTCAGGTACTTCGGTCCCTATGAACTTGCCGCCGGCGCTTCCAGGACCGAGGAATTTACCCTGCCTCCCTATGTGGGCGCGGTTCGCGTCATGGTCCTGGCCGCTTCTTCCTCCGGGGCCCAGGGCGCGGCGCGGCCTCCTTCCCCCAGGGCCTACGGGACCGCCGAAAGGAGCGTTACGGTTTCCACGGACCTCATGGTCTTCGGCACCGTGCCCCGTACCCTCTCGCCGGGCGACGAGGCTGTCATACCGGTAAGCGTCAATCTGTACAAGGACGGCGGCAGGCAGGTTACGCTTACGTTCAGCGCCGAGGGCGGGGCGGATCTTGTCCGGGGCCAGAGCGCCGTGCGGCAGCTTGATTTTGATAGAATTGGGGAGAGTATTGTTGAATTCAGGGTGCGGGCCGGGGAACTGAGCGGGAAGGCGGTATTCACGGTCAGCGCCGCTTCCGCCGGACTCAGAACGGCGCGCCATCAGGTTGAACTTGAAATCAGATCCACCGCCGTACCGGTTTCACGGGCGGCCATGAGCCTCATCGGGGGCGGGGAAAGCTGGACCGGAAACTTCCGCTTCCCCGGCCGCATAGGAACCAATACGGCGGTTCTGGAACTTTCCCGGCTTCCGCCCCTTGACCTTGAAAACCGTCTCGGCTTCCTTGTCGCCTATCCCCACGGTTGCGTGGAGCAGACCACCAGTGCCGTATTCCCCCAGCTTTACCTGGACAGGGTCATGAAACTTGACGACGCCAAAACCGGCGAAGTCAGAGCCAATGTGGCCGCCGGTATAGAAAGGCTCGGGTTTTTCCAGACTCCGTCGGGGGCGTTCTCCTACTGGCCGGGCCAGAGCGAAGGCCACGACTGGGGCACCAGTTACGCCGGGCACTTCCTCATCGAGGCCCGCAGGGCGGGCTACGCGGTTCCCCAGGCGCTGCTGGACAAATGGGCGGCCTATCAGAAGAACCGCGCCGCGTCCTGGTCAAGCAGCAACGGCCAGGCCAGGGATCAGGCGTACCGGCTCTATACTCTGGCCCTGGCGGGCCAGGCGGAACTCGGCGCCATGAACCGGCTCAGGGAGGAGCCGAATCTTGAGAACGCTTCGTCCTGGCGTCTTGCCGCGGCCTACTGGTACGCGGGCCAGCGGGACGCCGCCCGTTCCCTGGTCAGGCTTCTTTCCCTGGCTGTTCCCAAATACCGGGAACTGTCGGGCAGCTTCGGGACGGAACTCAGGGACAAGGCCATGATACTCGAAACCCTGACCCTTTTGGGCGACAACGCCAGGGGCCGGTCCCTTCTTGAGGAAATTTCAGCGGCCCTTTCATCGGAGTCCTGGCTTTCCACCCAGGAAACAGCCTATGCCCTCATCGCGGCGCTTCCGTATATCTCAGGTGAAGCGGGAAACGATGCCGTTACGGTAGAGTTCGGCATGGGGAGCCGCCTTGAAACGGCGAGTCTCAGTTCCCCGGTGGGCCGTTATCCTCTGCGCGTACCCCTGGGAACCGAGTCGGCCTTCCAGGTGAGGAACCGGTCGGATACGCCTGTCTATGCCCGCATCATTGCACGGGGTCTTCCTGATGAAGGAAGCGAGCCGGCACTGTCCCAGGGGCTCTCGCTTCACGTTGAATATACGGACCCCGACGGAAGGACTGTTGATCCCGACGCCCTGGCCGTAGGCGACGACATGGTGGTCAGGGTAACGGCGCGGAACACGGGTTCCCGGGATGTCAATGAGGTTGCCCTGGTTCATCCTCTTCCTTCTTCCTGGGAAATGGTCAACACCCGTCTTTCGGAAGAAAGCAACCGAGGAAATTCCCCCTATAAATACCAGGACATACGGGATGACCGGGTGATGACTTATTTTGATTTAAGGCGCGGCGCGTCGGTAACGGTGAGCTTCCGGGTAAACCGGGCCTACGGGGGAACGTATTTCAGGCCGGCCATACACGCCTACGCGATGTATGATGAATCAATTGAGGCCGTGATTCCGGGAAACCGGCCCCGGCGCTGACTTTTCAGACTGTGTTAAAGGAGCGCGCCGCGCGTTTTGGCGCGAAATCTGTTTTTGTAAAGCATCCCCGTTTCGTTCTGGAACTGTTTGCCCTGTTCCTTGTTCTTGGCATCTTCGCCCTGTCCCTGCCTGAGCCCCTTTTTGATCCGGCCTATTCGCCGGTCCTGTACAGCAGGGAGGGGCGGCTCCTGGGCGCCATGACCGCCTCCGACGGCCAGTGGCGCTTTCCGCCGGGAAAAGAAATCAACGAAAAATTCAG
>JAISCK010000109.1 GCA_031265635.1 Spirochaetaceae bacterium | reverse complement strand
GGGGTTTATAAAAACCAGCCAGGCAAAGCGGCCCGGTATCTGGGAGAGAGGGTACACCACGGGGGTGATATACATGGCAAGGTTCAGGGCAAAAGTTACCAACTGCTTGAGGTCCCGGTATTTGGTGGTAAGGGCCGAAATGATCATGCCCATGCCGGTTCCCAGCGCGGCGATCCATACAAGAAGGGCGGGAAAGGCAAAGGCCAGCCACGAGGGCGGCATGGCGGCGCCGCGTATCAAATAATAGGCAAAGAATCCCATGAGCAGGATAAACTGTACCAGCACCCTGATGCCGTTGCTGAACACGTTGCTGATGGGAACCGTAAGGCGGGGAAAGTACACTTTACCGAAGATATTGGCGTTGGTTATGAAAAGCTCTGAAGCGTTGGTAAAGCAACCGGTAAAAAAAGTCCAGAGCATGGTCCCCGAATAATAAAACAGCAGGAACGGAATGCCGTCCGTACCGATTTTGGCCAGGTTCCCGAAAACAAAGCTGTACATAACCGTCGAGAAAAGGGGGTTAAGCACATACCAGAGGGGGCCCAGAATGGTCTGCTTGTACTGGACGGCAAAATCCCTTTGCACAAAGAGAAACACCAGGTCCCGGTACCGTATTATATCCCGGATCTGCAGGTCAAAAAGTTTCCGCTTGGGACTTATGACAAGAGACCATTCTTCATCAGTCATCGGCATTGTCTTTATTTACCTATTCCAAAATATTCAAAGCCGGCTTCTTCAACTTCTTTCCGCCTGTAGATATTGCGGAGGTCAAAAAAGCAGGGGAGGGCCCCCGGTTTCTCAGGGGGCAGGAGAAGTTCTTTTATCCGTTCAAGGTCGAGGTTGCGGTACTGGTTCCAGGGGGTGAGTATGGCAAGGGTATGGGCGCCTTTAACGGCGTCGTATTCATCCCCGGCGCGGTAGATTGAATCTTTGATGGAATCAAAGCGCCAGGAGGCTTCCTTCATGGCCGCGGGATCGCTTATGCGGAGACAGGCGCCTTTTTCAACAAGGCCCCGGCAGATGGCTATGGCGGGACTTTCCCTCATGTCATCGGTGTTGGACTTAAAGGCAAGGCCCAGGACGGCGATGGTCTTCCCTTTAAGGGAAGCTCCGAGACCCGACTCGATTTTTTCGACCATGAGTTCTTTCTGCCGCTCGTTAGCCGCTATGGCCGCCTCGACCAGGGTGAGGGGAGAGCGGCCGTCCCTGCCCGCTTTTGCCAGGGCCCTGGTATCCTTGGGAAAGCAGCTTCCGCCGTAGCCGGGGCCCGGATGGAGGAATTTCGCGCCGATGCGGCCGTCCCTGCCCATGGCGTTGGCCACATCCTGCACATCGGCGGCGAATTTTTCGCACAGGTTCGCTATTTCGTTGATGAAGGTTATTTTTACCGCCAGAAACGCGTTGGAGGCGTATTTTATCATTTCAGCGGTTTCCGGGCCTGTTTCGATGTACGGTGTTTCGTTAAGGTACAGGGAACGGTACACCTCTTTCATGATTTCCCTGGCCCGGGGACTTTCGCCGCCTATTACCACCCGGTCGGGATGGGTAAAATCAAAGACCGCCGAGCCTTCCCGCAAAAACTCGGGGTTTGAAACCACGTCAAAGGGGATATCCGCGCCCCGGCGGGCAAGTTCCTCGCCTATCCAGTTCCGCACTTTGCGGGCCGTCCCTATGGGCACGGTACTCTTGTCCACCACCACGGTATAGCTTTCCACGGCCCCGCCTATTTCACGGGCGGCCTGTTCCACATGGCTGAGGTCGGCGGAACCGTCTTCCCGGGGCGGGGTACCTACGGCGATAAATACCGCTTGGCTTCCCTTGACCGGGGCGGCGAGGCTGCCGCTGAAGGAAAGCCTTCCTTCCCTGACATTGCGGCTGACCACTTCATCAAGGCCGGGTTCAAAAATGGGAATAACGCCGTCCCTGAGGGCCTTTATTTTTTCGCTGTTGCTGTCCACACAGATTACGGTATTTCCGAAATCGGCAAGGCAGGCCCCGGAGACCAGCCCTACATACCCTGTGCCTATGACCGTTATTTTAACCATGACGTTTCCCGCCCGGGGCTCCTAAAAGTAATGTCCCACGACTATGTGTATCTCACGCGCCCGGCCGCCGGGCATGGTATTCTGTTTGACCCACTCGACCATGTTCCAGCCTACGCTGGCCCGGAGGAATATGCTGCGCCATGACAGCGGGAAGACTATAAGTTCAAAACCCCCGGCGGGAAGCACTTCCTTAAAACGGTATTCGCCCCAGCGGTCCCCCTGATCCTCCCGGCCCTTGAAGGCGGCAAAGTCCAGAAAGGGAGCAAAATGCATTTCAAAATCAAAGAGCCGCAGCTTCCGTATGTTGAACCATTCCGAAGGGGCAAAGCGTATGATCCTTACGGGGAATTCCACATTAAGCGAAAGCATGTAATCGGCCCGTATATATTTGTCCCTGATGCCCCTGAGCGCGTCCCCGGCCTCAGCGTAGGAATTGTTGAACCACTGGCGGTACTGGAGCCGCCCCGACACGCCGAAAAAACGGCTTACCGCCCTGTGCCCTATGGCGGTAAAGTTGATGTTGTTGTCCCAGGTTTGAAAATGATTGTTAAAGGTATTGGCATTAGAGAGATTTACGCTCGCGCCGTTGCGGTAGTTGCCTGTCCAGTTTATCTGGCCGAAACCGACGCTGTGGCTCAGGGTCGTTGCCGGCCCCCGGCGGTAGTCGCCGATTTCGCCGCCGGGACGGTAGTTGACGCTCTCGCTGACACTGGGATTGTAGCTCAACTCGCCGAATTCCCCCATCTCAAGCAGGGGTATGTTCCAGCCGGCGGAAACCGAGTCGGACATATACCAGGCATCGGGAAAGGTATCCTCGTTTTGCATATACGGGTAGCGTCCTTTTTCCGTATCACTGGTTTCTTCATTAAGAATGAAGGCATGGGTAAAGGTGAAGGTAAAAGTGGTCTTCTTCCAGGGAACTTCCATGGAAAGGCCGGTGGTATTTTTGTAATACAGGGGGGCGTTTTCGGTGTAGGTGATATCATTATCAAAATTAAGATTCCATCTGAACCCGAACAGGGTAAAGGGGGTGTCGGAGTCTATGCGCAGGAGCGCGGAATTTCTTTCGTCCTCAAGTTTGTAACCCAGGTCAAGGGCCAGGGGAGACATGGTTCCCAAAAAATTATAATCCCTGGCTTTGAGGGTCAGGGAGAGGCCGGTGTTTGAGTCATATTCCGGCTCGGGGAGCGCGATGATATTCCAGGTGTCAACGGCATGTATCACAAGGTCCACCGGCACAAGGCCGTCCTGGTCTTCGGGAGCTATGGTATAATCTATCCAGGAAAGCGTATCGTTAAGCACCCGCTGGTTACGGAGCGCCTGGGTCTTGCGCCTGATATAGGTTTCCAGGCCCTGCATGCCCCTGAGGCGGAATCCTGTTTCCAGGTCAATGTTTCTGACAAGAGCCCAGGACCGGGTACGGCCCTGAATGTCAAAATCAATGTCCCTTATGTAAAAAACAACGGTATCGGTGAGGTCAACAACAGGATGCCCCTGGGTTGAAATTCCGGGATAGTCAGGAAGCTCAGGAGGAAGCTCATCCTGAATTTCTCCCGGAATTTCAGACGGAAGCTCCTCCTGAACCTCAGGCAGAGGGACTTCCTGGGCCGCGCTGTTCCAGGCGAGAAGCAGTATCAGGGGCAGGACGTATCGTTTCATATGCGGTATTCTCCCTAATGTCGTAAACAGCCGGAACGTTAACCAGCCGACTCCAGGATGATTTTTGACAGAAACAGGGCGTTCTGTTCCTCTGAAACCTGGTTCATCATGATGGTCTCGGCGTAAACGGTCAACTGCTTTTCGTCCGGTTTTACCTGCAGGCGGGGGGAAAATCCGGCAGCGCGATGCAGCCTGACGCCGTAGCGGTTACAGGAGTGTTCGACAATGAAATCAAGGTCGCTCTGGCCCACAAGCAGGACAATGGCGGTATCCCCGGCCTTGGCGGAAGCAATCACCTGGTCAATGCGGTCCTTGTAAAAAACCACGTTTTTGATGGTTCTCTTGATGTAGCGGTAACTCCTCCGCACCAACTCGTTAAGTCCCTCAAGGGTAACGGCGTACTGTATGTTCCGGCTGTTAAGCCGCTTTATCACTATCCAGCCTTTCTGGGCGAGCCGCTTGAGTATGGCGTTGGTCATGCCCAGGGAGGTCCCGGCTATCTGGGCCAGATCCCGCTGCCGCAGGGGCAGAGTTTTCCCGGAAACGCCGGAAATATGTTCGAGTATGGTAAATTCACTGTCAATGAGTTCTTGGTGCATGCTTTCAGGGTAAAAGAAATCCTCCGGAATGCCTGGGCTTTTCCGGTCTGGAAGAAAAAAGACACATACGATACTTCCGTGCGGCCGCAACACGCTCCGGCTTGGCGTATGCTTGTTCAAGTACTGAACAACATAACACAGCGGAGAGCTTTATGCAAGGTTTCTTATTGTCGATTCAATAAAATTTATGATCCAGGTTTTAAGAACCGCGTTGGGAGACGGGACAGCGGCAAGGTATTTTTCCCATAGTTCCGTAAAGGCCCTTCCCTCGCGCTTGTTAAGGGGAAGCAGCTTTCCCGCCAGTATGGATTCGGAATTTTTGTCCCGGAGCATGGTTTCGCCCGAAAAAACCAGCCGCACCTCGCTGAGGATGTTTTTCTGCGCCCTGGCGACAAAGGCCATGGAACCGCTGTATTCGGAATCAAACTGATTGGCCGTGAATTTGCGGTACACGGTATAATCCCAGTGTTCCAGGGGAATGCGGAGGCGGGTAAAAAGTTCCTGGCGGTCCGCTGTTTTTTCCTCTGCCGGGGAACTGAAACGGGTGGCGGAAATCCAGCGGGAAGAAGAGCCGGTGCGGAGTTCGTACTGGGCGTCCAGAGCGACCAGGGCGCAGGTGGCGTCGAGTTTCCGGCGGGAATAACAGATATTGCCTCCTATAGTAGCTATGTTTCGAAGCTGGGGATTGGCAATACGGCTGAGGGCTTCCCTGAGTATCTGGGGCAGTACCTTGCCCAGCCTGAGTATATCGCTGAGCCTTACCATGGCGCCGATTTCAAGGTAACGCTCGCTGCGGGTTATGTGCCTGAGTTCGTCCAGTCTGTCCAGGACTATGATATTGGACGGAAGCTCAAGGCTGTGCTTTCCCTGGCCGTAGATGATGCCCGTGCCACCGGCAAAGGGCGCCGCGCCGGGAAAGCGTACCCAGGACGCGAAAAGTTCGCCCAGGGTTTTGGGGAAAAAAACCTGGCTATACAGAATGTCCATAAATCCTCCGCCGGCGTATTTCCGCGGCGGCCGCGACGCCCCGGACCAGGTCTTCGGGTTCGGTACAGCGGCAGAGCGCCCCGCCAAAGGCGGTGAATATTTCGTCCCGCTCGGGAGCGGGGTTTACCGCCAGCAGGGATTCGGCGGCCAGCACCTTGGCGGTATCGCAGTACCCGCAGGTTTTTACCCCGGCCTGGGTAAAGCCGCTTACTATATCCTGATATTCCTCGGTCAGGGCAAAACCCTCAATGGTAACGACTTCGTTTCCCTGAACCATGAACACGGGAATCATGCAGGAAGGAACAACCCTGCCGTTATAAAACACCGAACATACCCCGCAGCGGCCGCTGAGGCAGCCTTCCTTGGCGCCGAGAAGATGAAAATTATGCCGCAGTATGTCAACCAGACGGAAATTCGCCTCGGTTTGTATGGTTACATCTTCGCCGTTCAATATAAATCCTATGGTCATACCATCCCCCGCCGTTACTCGCTGTCCCGCCGCATGGCTGCCCATATATCCCCGGCGGTAAGGGGTAATTTTTCAAAGGAATAGTCCAGGGCCTGGGAAACCGCCTGGGCATAGGCCGCCGGTATAACGCTGTAGGGAAGGTCCCCCAGGCCCTTTGAAACAAGCGCGTCGCTCCACAGGAAATCTATCTCCATGGGCGGATATTCCCCGGCAAGGGGAATACAGCAGCGGGCCGGAACATCTCCGGGTATGAGCCCGCCTGAATAGGAAATATCGTCTCCGGAGGCCCAGTCAAGAGCATGAATCATGGAGAATTTAAGATAGCGCCTTGCCCTTTCCTCTGAAATGACCTTCCCCCCGTCAACGGCAAGCCACATGCCCCGCACTACGGGCGCGAAGGTTACCGGGTCCATTTCAATCTCCACAACGCCGGCCGCCCAGCCGGGATGGGAAAGGGCGGTCTGGTCAATGGGCGCGTTGTTCCAGTTTATGGTCCTTGTCTGGCCCGCCGAGCGGCGCACGGTAATGGGCAGGGGGTCCCTGAACCGCTGTTTTCTGATGGCCGCCGCGGCAAGCTCTATAAGCCTGGGAATAGTGATGATATTCCGGGAAAGGCAGGCCGGTCCCGAATCGGGAACCTTGTCGGTGCTGTTGGGGCCCACGCTTACCGCGTCAAGGTCAAGGGAAAGCTGTTCCGCGGCAAGGCGCCTCCATATAAGGTTGTTTTCTTCCTCATCGGCCATGCTTGTCTTGATTTCGAGCTTTCCTTCCTTATCCAGGGTCAATTCGACGGAAAATTTTTCCTTTTCGTCATTGTAGAAAAAGCCGTTGTCCTGGTAGGCCAGGGCTATGCCTATGCCCCGGAAACAGCCGCCCCCTTCCCCCCGGTTTTTGGGGCTGTTCCTGAGCAGTTCGTAGGACGCCCATTTGCGGTTGTAATCGCTCATGGACGCGGCGCAGTCCAAAAGTGAATCAAGGGAAGGCATTTCCCTGGGGGTAACGCCTATGGCGAATCCGGCGCCGGCGTTGATCGCGTGGTTCTTCCGCCATTCCGCCGGGTCCTCATGAAGGGCGCCGGCGATTTTTGACGCGTGCCGCTCAGCCGCGAAAAAACCCTGGGCAAGGCCGAAGCCGGAAAAGGGCCCCCGGGGCGGCGTATTGGTGGGGCAGGCGGCGCCTGAAAGATCAAGGTTTTCGTAGCGGTAGGCCCCCAGGGCTCCCAGGCATATACGGTCCAGGACCTCGTCGGTAAAGACCCCTCCGGCGCCGGTATCGGCGGTAACCTCCGCCATGGTAGCGGTGATTTCCCCCTTTTTCCCCAGGGCGCTTTTTATGGTGATCCCGGTATTGTGCCGCTTGGGGGCGTAAAAGAAATCTTCCTGGTGGGTCAGGATGATCCTGACCGGTTTTTTCAAAAGAAAGGCGGCCAGGGCCGCGTGGCTGGCTATGAGCGAGGGATACCATATTTTGCCGTCCATCTGCACGCCCAAACGCCCGGAATGGATCAGTATGTCTTTGGGCGCCATGTTAAGGACCTGGGCGGCGGCGGCGCGGACATGAAAGGGCCACTGGGTGCTGGTGTAAATCAGCAGGCGCGTACTGGAAGGAAGGGCCGCGGCGCCGTGATGCTCCGCATACCAGTGGGCCTGCATGCCCGTGGTATAATGACCCTCGACTATGGTTTCAGCCCCGGCAAAGGCCGTTTCGGGATCGCCCATGCGTACCGAGCGCCGCGCCAGGACAGCTTCACCTGCCGCGTCCGGGGCAAATACCCCTTGGGCGGCCTCGGCGCGTACCGTAATCTGTTCGGCGTAACTTTCGAGCTTTGAGCGTACAGGGCCCGCGAGCAGGGCCACAGGTTCACCTATATAGGAAAGACTATCGGAGGCAAGTACGGGCAGCGAAGTTCCCTTGAGAAGATTTTTACCCGGTATGTCGGAAGCCTGTATCAATGTATAGGAAGAAGGCATGGAAGGGCAGTCTATGCCCAAAAGACGCCCCCTGGCTACAGGCGACCGTATGGTTACCATGCTGAGGGAACCCCGGAGGGTAAAATCGCTGATAAGAAAACGGCCCTGGTCCCCTTCTTTCATGGCGATTTTTCCCCGGCTGTTTCCAGCACCGCCCTGATGACCCGCCCGGCGCGTTCTTCTCCCATGCCGGGCCACAGGGGCAGGGAAAGACATTCGGCGTAGTTTTTAAGCGCGCCGGGAAAATCGCCCGGAACAAGGCCCTGGCGTTTCGCATAATAGGGCATCAGGTGAAGGGGCACATAGTGTACCGAAGCGCCTATGCCTTTTTCTTTGAGTTTTTCGATAAAGCGGTCCCGGTTAAGGGAAAGCGCGTCAAGCCTGAGCCTCAGGGGGTACAGGTGGCGCACGTCCCCTTTCGCGGTGGGCGGAATGATGAAGGGGCCGCCGCTAAAGGCCCTGTCGTAGCTTGACGCTATGGCGCGGCGTTTTTCCAGCATGAGTTCTGTTTTGGCAAGCTGCGCCCTGCCTATGGCGGCCAGAATATCGGGAAGATTGTACTTGAACCCCGGTTCCACGACTTCATAATACCAGGATGAACGGTTGTCGGTATAGCGGTTCCACACGGGGCGGTCTATGCCGTGGGAGCGCATAACGGACATGCGTTCCGCCAGCGCCCTGTTCCGGGTAAATACCATGCCCCCTTCTCCGGTGGTGATGGTCTTGGTGGCGTAAAACGAAAAAACCCCCGCGTCGCCCAGGGTTCCCGCGGCGCGGCCGTCAGGAAGCCGGGCCGGAAAGGCGTGGGCCGCGTCTTCCACCACGGCAAGGCCGTGTTTCCCCGCTATGGCGAGTACGGCGTCCATGTCGCAGGGGAGGCCGCCGTAATGCACGGGGATTACGGCGCGGGGCCGCCCGCGGGGGCCAAAGCCCCTGCCGTCGGGACGCTCATAGGCGGGCAGTCCTTTTTTGAGGCGGTCCACGGTATGTTCAAGCCGAGGGGGATCAATATTGAAGGCGCCGGGAACCGAGTCAACCAGTACCGGTTCGGCGCCCAGATACCTGGCAACTTCGGCGCTGGCGGTAAACGTATAGGCAGGGACCAGCACCGCGTCGCCGGGGCCTACACCCAGGGCCTCCAGGGCCAGGTGCAGGCCGCTGGTGGCCGAATTCACCGCCAGGGTAAAAGCCCCTTCATCCTGGGTTTTATTCTGAATACCGTAGGTATCCGGCGTACCAAAGGAATCTAAATCCTCAAACGGCACGGGGCGGAGATAACCGGCGAATTCCTTCTCGAAGGCCAGGGCCTCCCTGCCTGTGGTAAGCCAAAGGGAACGGATTACCCTGAGAACAGCCTCTTCTTCTTCCTTTCCCATAAAGGGAAGGGCAAAGGGTATGTCGTCAGTAGCCATGGGATTCCTCCGGTATGATAAGATCAGGCGCGGCGTCCCGCAGAATTTCCCTGAGCAGACGGCTGTCCCGGTAGGCCGAGGGATTCGTCTTGTCAAAGACGCATACGGGCTTGAGCCTTTCCAGGAGAGCGTCAAGGTTGAAAGCCCTGCCTGAGTCAAGGCGGCAGAGTTTTTTGATGCGGGAAAACCCGGTTTCTTCGGGCCTTTCATTGCCGCCCCAGAGGGCCTCGTCGAGTTTTTCACCCTTTCTGGCACCGGTATATTCAATCCTGATATCCTGTTCCGGCTCAAAACCGTAAAAGCGTATCATCTGCTCGGCCAGGTCCTTGATAAACACCGGCTCGCCCATATCCAGCATGTAGAGATTGCCGTTTTCGCCGACACCGCCCGCCTTGAGTACCAGGGAACAGGCTTCGGGTATGGTCATAAACCAGCGGCGCATGAGCGGGTCGGTTACCGTTACCGGGCCGCCCTTTTCTATCTGCTTCTGGAAAAGGGGCACTATGGAACCACGGGAACCGAGCACATTGCCGAAACGCACCGCCATATACTGAACGGCTTCCCCGGCAAGCAGGGCCGCTCCGGCTTCCCGCAGAACCAGTTGTTCGCAAAGGTACTTGGAGGCCCCGTAGACCGAAACAGGGGCTACCGCCTTGTCGGTACTCACAAAGACAAAGCGCTTTACCCCGTTTTTCCTCGCGGCGCCGAGCAGGTTCCCGGTGCCGAACACATTGTTTTCTATGACGGCCACGGGATTTTCTTCCATCAGGGGCACATGCTTGTAGGCGGCGGTATGAAAAATGACATCGGCCTTGAGCCTTTTCAATATATAATCAATGAAGGAAGCGTCCTTTAGGTCCCCGATCACCGGAACCAGGACGGCCTTTTCGCCGACGCCCTCATCCTGGAGCAGGCGTAGTTCGCGGTCTATCTGGTATATTGAATTTTCGCCATGCCCGAAGAGGTAGAGCCGCTGGGCCCCTCCCGAAAGAAGCTGGCGGCAGAGTTCGCTTCCTATGGAACCGCCCGCCCCGGTTACCAGAACCCGCTTGCCCCTGAGATAACGGAGGCTTTCTTTAAGGTTTACCGTTACCGGGTTACGGCCCAAAAGATCCTCAAGGTCTATGTCCCTGGTCTGGATAAGATGGGCGTCTCCTTCGACTATCTGGGAGACGCTGGGCAGTATGCGTATGGTGCCGAAACCGGCGTTTTTAAGGACCCCGTAAATTTCGCCCAGATATTCCCGCCTGGCGCTGGGCATGGCGATAATGGCCTCGTCGGACGAATTCGCCCTGAGCAGCCGCGCCACGTCCCTGACAGGGCCCAGCACCGGCACGGCGTCTATCCTGGAGCCGATTTTTTCGGGGTCGTCATCCAGAAACGCGGCCAGGTCGCCGAATATTCCCTTGGCCCTGATTTCCCCGGCCAGGGTCTTTCCGGCAAAACCCGCGCCGATAATGTACAAGCGGGACGCTTTAACCTTTGCCATAGCTTTCCGGGTCAGGAGGACCTGGCGATTGTCTGAAACGCCAGGTCTATCCAGTGGGACTCATTATAGAGATCCAGTTGAACCCGCGCCCTCCCTTTTCTTTTGTCCACCTTGATTATCCTGCCTTCAAAACCCTTGAGGGGCCCTTCAAGCACCACTATCCGGGAATTCTCGTCAAAGGACGCCTTTGATATGCCCGCCACCGGCCCTACGGCTTTCAGCAGGTAGAGAACCATCTCAAGTTCCTTTCCCGCCAGGGGCTGTATGTCCCTGTTGGAAACAAGAAAACGGAAAAATCCGGGGGTTCTCCGCAGTTCCCAGTAATACTCCGCTATGGAATTTTCTTCCGGAAGTTCAATAAAAATATAGCCGGGCAGCACGGCCCTGACTTTGTTGGTCATGACGCCCAGCCTGCGCTGGGGGATTTCCTTGCGGGGAAAGTACAGGTTGAGGGGCTTGTTGTGGTACAGGACCCTGTAAAACCGCATGAATTTCAGCTCAGACCGGGTTTTTACCTGTATCGTATAGTAGCGCATAGCCTGCCTGTAAGCCTAGCACATCCTCCGTTATTTTTAAAGGTACAGGCCCGGACAGTTTACGGCGATACGCGGCGTACACAGGTTGCTTTTTCCCGGCGTATCTGGTATCTTCAAACTCAAGAGGAGCTATAATGAGTGTACGGGCAACAGAACGGCTTATTGGCGAGATTGTAATTGTACCGGGGCTTGACAACAGTCC
>JAISCK010000246.1 GCA_031265635.1 Spirochaetaceae bacterium | reverse complement strand
CATGAATAACGGTTCCTTCCGGGGCTTTCTGGTCCACGCCGGGGCGGATACAGGCAGGGACCGGCTTTACTTTACCGGACGCCTTGAGGACGGCCGGTCCTTTGCCGCCGTGGAATCGTCCTGGAGAGCCTCGTTCCATATTAACAGCGCCGACCTGGAAAAAGCCGCCCCGCTTCTTTTCGGCATAGCCCATACAGCGCATCCTTCCTTGCTCGAATCATTTTCGGGCAGGGAAATACTCAGCCGCCTTGAGTTCAGCCATTACCGGGACCGCCAGAGGGCCTTTACCATACTCGAAGACGCGGGGATTCCCAGCCCCGACGGATCAATGAAACCCGCCGAGGCTTTTCTCTGCGGCCGGGGCATACGGGGGCCTTTGGGTATACAGGGCGAGTTCAGGCCGGGCCGCCTAGTAAATATGGTTTTTCCCCATCCCGAACTGACGCCCCTCGAAGAAGCCGCGCCTGTCCGCCTGAGACTTGCTTCAATTGATATTGAAACAGATACAAAAAGCGGAGCCATACGGGCCATAGGCCTTTCGTCAAGCGATTCCGCCTTTGAAAATTTCAGGAGTACTGTCGGGGTCGTGCTGCCGCCTGGTTTTGTTTCTCCGGAAGAGCGGGAAGGAAGCGGCGTCATATTCCACCATGATGAAAAAACCCTTCTTGAGGCTTTTATCGCCGGCGTCTTAAAGGAAGATCCTGATGTGCTTACCGGATGGAATTTTCTTGACTTTGATTTTCCCTGCCTGGCCGAGCGCTGCGGCCGCCTGGGCATTCCTTTTGCCCTGGGCCGTTCCCCTGAAAACGCGAAATTTTTTGAACGCGGCGGGGGGAAGTCGGCGTCTGCCCTGGTGCCGGGCCGTCAGGTAATCGACGCGCTCAGGGTAACCCGTTCAGGCCCGGAGCGCTTTTCAGATTACCGGCTGGAGACCGTCGCCCGTTCTGTGCTTGGCGAAGGCAAAATTGTTTCCTCGGCGGGAAAGGAAAAAATCGACGAACTGGACAGTCTCTATGCTTCGGACCCCTTTGCCTTTGGAATCTACTGCCTGCGGGACGCCGAACTGGTATTCGGCATTTTCAGGCGCACGGGACTCTTCCGCCTTACCATGGAACGGGCCGCCCTTACCGGCGTACTGCTTGACAAGGCCTGGACCAGCGTGGTGAGTTTTGAGCGGGTCTACGGCATGGAGCTCATGAAGCGGAACATTGCGCCTGATTTTCCCTCAGCCGTTGATGTGTCGGGGGCTTCGGGCGGCACCATACTGGAACCTGAGCCGGGCCTTTTCGACAATGTGGCGGTCTTTGATTTCCGCAGCCTCTATCCCACTATCATCAGGACCTTTAATATTGATCCCCTTGCCCACGCGCGCTCAGGCGGCGCGCCCTCTCTGCCCGGCATAAGCGCTGACTTGACAATTACCGCTCCCAACGGGGCGGTCTTCCTGAGGCAGCCGGGCATACTGCCCGGTCTCATAGCCGGGTATTTCGCCTCACGCCGGGGCGCCCTTGAAAAAGGAGACGCCATCGCCGGCCATGTGTACAAAATTCTCATGAACAGTTTTTACGGCGTTCTCGGAACTTCATCCTGCCGTTACGGACGCACCGAACTTGCCGGGGCCATTACCTCCTTCGCGCGTAAATGGCTGCTCCTTTCGCGGGACTGGTTTTCCCGCGAAGGGTACAGGGTGCTGTACGGTGATACCGATTCCCTTTTTGTGGTAAGCGGCCTTTCCGACAGCGCGTCCTATGATGAATTTGACAGCCGCTGTGCGGCCCTGGCGGAAAGGCTGAACTCCTTTCTCAGCCAAAAGATACAGTCGGAATACGGCCTTGAGTCCTTTCTTGAACTGCGTTTTGAAAAAGCCTACCGCCGTTTTATTATCCCTCCGCTGCGTTCCCGGCGGGACGGGAATGTTTCCGGTGTTCTCAAGGGAAGGGCCAAGGGATACGGCGCGTATCGTCTGGCCGGAGACGGTACGCTCAGTGTTGAGGTGAAGGGCATGGAAGCGGTCAGGCGGGATACCACGGAACTGGGGCGGCGTCTGCAGCTTGAACTTTTGGAACTGGTTTTTTCGGGCTCCGGGGAAGACCTGTTTCTCGATCATGTGCGCCATACCATCGCAAAGCTCAGGTCGGGCGTCCCTGATACGGACCTTGTCTACCGCAAGCGCCTTTCAAAGCCGCCTGAAAGCTATACCGCCTCAACGCCGCCCCAGGTAAAGGCAGCCAGGGCTCTGGGCTGGAAAGGCCGCCGGGGCACGGTGGAATATATCTGGACCTCCTCAGGGGCGGAACCCGCTTCGGCGCGGCATTCCCCCATTGATTACGACCACTACATAGACGCCCAGATACTCCCTGTAGCCGAGTCCATCGCGTCGGTCATGGGCTGGACAAAACTTGGGCTGGGAGGAGGCCGGCATCACAGGGGTCGGGATTTTGAAAGCGGCCAGATGGAACTGGAGTGGTGAAAACATATTTTTGCCGCGTTCCCGAAGGTCTATTGACACGGCGATTTATTATTCTATACTATAGTATATATCGTAATTTTATTAAATGAAATCAAATTGCGATAATAAAAACTGGAGGATAATCAATGAATACCTTGTTTCAGGAAGCCAAAGAACTGTTATCCGCGTGGAAAGGCCCCTCGTATACCTTCGGCCTGGGCGTGCTGCCCCGGATAGGGGAAATCGCGTCGAAGCTGGGTAAATCAGCCCTGGTGGTGTGCAATACCTCTTACATGAAACCGGTCGCCGACGCGATATGCGCAAGCCTCGCGGAAGCGGGGGTGTCCCTTGCCGGCGGAGTCATAGCGCCTGACGCCGGTCCCAATGCTCCCCGTGAAGATGTTTTCCGCATTGAGACCTATATTCTCCACCATAAACCCGGCTGTATTATCGCTGTCGGGGGCGGCTCGACTATTGACGCGTGCAAGGCGGCTAATTTTTTGGCGACTCTTGGCGGGGCTCTTACGCCGGAGATAGACCCTTATTTTGGAACGAATGTGATTACCGAAGGGTTACAGAAAACCGGAAAGCGGCTGTACCCCCTTATCGCTGTAGCGACTTCCGCCAGTTCGGGAGCCCACCTCACCAAGTATTCAAACATTACCGATCCCGTGGCCGGGCAGAAAAAACTTGTGGTGGATAACGCCGTTACTCCGCCTTTCGCGCTCTTCGATTATACTGTTACCGCGTCCATGCCTTCCGGGGTAACTATAGATGGGGCTCTGGACGCCATAGCCCACTGCTTTGAAGTCTTCGCCGGAATTCCCCAGGATAAATATGAGCTTGCCGCCTCGATAGCGAAATGCGCCATTGAACTGAGTGTGCAGTACGCGCCCAGGGTGATTAAAAACCCCAATGATATGGAAGCGCGGGAGGCTCTGGGCATGGCAACCGATCTTGGCGGTTACGCCATCATGGTGGGCGGTACAAACGGCGCCCACCTTACCAGCTTTTCCCTGGTGGACCTTGCCGGGCACGGAACCGCCTGCGGCATCATGAACCCTTATTACGCGGTGTTCTTTTCCCCGGCTATCGAAAAACAGTTACGGCTGATAGGCGGCGTCTTTAAAAAATACGGGTACATTTCAGCCGGCCTTGACAATCTCTCCGGCAGGGAACTGGGCATCGCCGTGGCCCAGGGTATGGTTGCCTTCGGCAAGGCCATAGGGGCGCCTACCAAACTCAGCGAGCTTCCCAAATTCAACAAGAGCTATATAGACAAAGCCCTGAAAGCGGCCAAAGATCCCCAGCTTGAGATGAAGCTGAAAAACATGCCTGTCGCGCTGACCGCTTCTTTGGTGGATGAATATATGGCGCCCATACTCAATGCCGCTGTACAGGGAGACTTTTCTCTGATAAAACTACTGGCATGATAAAAGTTCCTTTTCCTCTGGGATGCGGAAATATAGAACTTTCCCTCCCGGACAATACGGATGTTTTCGGCATGACGGCGCCTGAACCTTTGAGCGGCCCCGGCGCCGTGATCAGGGCCGCCCTTGAAAACCCCATTGCTTCTCCTCCCCTCGGCGCCCTGGCCCGGAAAGCCCTTGCCCGTCCAAAGGGAGCAAGGCCCCTGGCGGTGATTCTTGTTTCCGACAATACCAGGCCCGTTCCCTATTCCGGGGAATCAGGCATACTGCTGCCCATTGTCAAAACCCTTCTTAAAGAAGGATTTGCCGCCGGCGACATCGCGGTCATAGCGGCTAACGGGACGCACCGGCTTATGGCCGATGCCGAACTTAAGGTGATGCTGGATGCCGAAATATGGAAGCTCGGCGTCAGGGTATTAAACCATAACTGCCGCGACGAGAAGGCCCTGCGCTTTCTCGGAACCACGCCGGGGGGCAGCGAAGTATACATAAACAGCCTTTATCTTGACGCGGATCTGAAAATAGCGACAGGTCTTGTGGAAAGCCACTTTATGGCGGGCTTTTCAGGAGGCCGTAAATCCGTGTGCCCCGGCATCATCGGGGAGAAGAGCACCTTTATATTCCACGGCGCTGAAATCATGGGGCATCCTGAAAGCAGGGACCTTAATCTCGAAGGAAATCCCTGCCACGAGGAGGCGCTGGAAACAGCCCGCATGGCAGGCGTTGATTTTATTGTCAATGTAACGCTGGACCATTCATTCCGTATATGCGGCGTGTTTGCGGGCAACCTTGAAGAAGCCCATAAGGCCGCCGCGGAAAAGGTCAAAAGTTACGTTGGCATTCCGGCCAAAGGGTACTATGACATTGTTGTGTCCCACGGCGGCTATGTGGGGGTAAACCATTATCAGATAGCCAAGGTCGCTGTCGCCTCCCTGGGGCTGCTCAAAAAAGACGGGTATCTGATTGTGGCCGGAAACAATACCGACGCGGTCAACCGCCTGGGGTCCCCGCAATACCGCGCCTGCCTCCGTCTGCTGCGCGAGATCGGAAGCGGGGCCTTTGTAAGGCTCAT
>JAISCK010000192.1 GCA_031265635.1 Spirochaetaceae bacterium | reverse complement strand
CTGGCCGGGGAGGCCGGAACCTAGGATGGAAATACGGGAAGCGCTGCGGCGGGTGCGGGAGCGGGTCGAAAAGGCCGCCGCCGCCGCCGGAAGAAAGAGTGATGAAATAACCCTCATGGCGGTATCAAAATTTCACGGTATCCGGGAGGTAGAGGATGCCTATGAAAACGGCGTCAGGGTATTCGGCGAGAGCCGCGTTCAGGAAGCCCTGGAAAAATTTCCCGCCTTTCTTTCGGCCCATCCCGGAACAGTCCTTCACATGATAGGCAGCCTCCAGAGGAACAAGGCAAAGACCGCTGCGGGCCTTTTTCACTGCGTCCAGTCCCTTGACCGCGATGAACTTGTAGACGCCCTCGGCAGGGCGGTCCAGGCGGACAACGCCGAAAAAAAGCCGCCCCTTCCGGTGCTTCTTGAGTTTCATACAGCCGAAGATTCAAAATCGGGCTATCCTGATTTTGACGCCCTGCTTGGGGGGGCGGAAAAAACCGCCGCGTATCCCGGCCTGGCGCTGGCCGGGCTTATGACCATGGCCCCCTTTACCGCCGATAAAGGGGCGGTGCGGAACTCGTTCCGTTCCCTGTACCGGGCAAGCGAAGAACTCAAACGGCGCGGATTTTTTAAGACGCCGGTGCTTTCGATGGGAATGTCCGGTGATTTTGAACTTGCCATTGAAGAAGGTTCCACCCTGGTCCGCATAGGCACCCTGATTTTCGGGGAACGTTCATGAGAAAAATTCTCCTGCCCCTCGCGCTCTGCTGCCTCGCGGCGGGGAATTGGGGTTTCCCCCAGGAGGCGGTTCCGGGCGGAGAGAATCCCGGGGGAATAACCATTCGCCGCGCCGCGGTATACGCTTCTCCCCTTGAAGCGTCTCCTTCCGAATTCCCCCTATGGGCCAGGGATTTACGGCGGGCGGAAATCATTACCTTTGGCGCCGTTCCCTTTACCATGTTTTTCAGCATCTTCGCCGTGGACAGCTACCGCTGGGCGACCCATGACCGGGACCTCCGCTATGCCCCCTGGCCCTTCAAGGCTGCCGGAGCCGTGGGGATGAGCGAGCGGCAGCAGCTCTTCTGCTTCGGCGCGGCCATTGCCGGGGCGATGACCATAGCCCTTGCCGATCACCTTATCCTGCGGGCCCAGCGTTCCCGGGAGGCGCGCAGGATTGAGGAACTGCCGCCGGGGGACCCCATCATCATAAGGAGAATCCCCCCGGAGGAAGGCGAAAAGCCGGAGGACGGATAATCATGCCGGATGCTGAAATCACCGTTGAAGAAGGTTCCGACGGCATGAGGCTTGACTATTATCTTGCCCGCCATTCCGGGCTTCTAAGCCGTTCCCAGATCAAGGCGCGAAAACTTGAAGCCCTGCTCAACGGCAGGGAGGTAAA
Source organism: Spirochaetaceae bacterium (assembly GCA_031265635.1). Taxonomy (GTDB): domain Bacteria; phylum Spirochaetota; class Spirochaetia; order Treponematales; family Breznakiellaceae; genus JAIRTD01. Next base: position 6,666 of record JAISCK010000192.1, on the reverse strand, counting down.
ATTTTCCCGGCAGGTAAGGACAGGCGATACTTTCTTTTTACACTGGGAAGAAGCCGAATCCCCGTCGCTCGTTCCAGAGGATATTCCCCTTGATATTCTGTATGAAGACAATGATGTGGTCGTCATAAACAAAAAGCAGGGCATGGCCGTGCATCCCGGCGCCGGACTTTCCAGGGGAACCCTGGCAAACGCCCTGCTTTTCCGCATGGGTCTTGAACAGAGCGCCAGCCTCAGGCCCGGCATAGTACACAGGCTTGACAAGGATACCTCCGGGGTGATCATAGCCGCCTATAACGAAAGGGCCCTTGCCTTTCTTTCGGACCAGTTTAAGGAAAGGTCGGCAAAAAAAAACTACCTTGCCCTGGTACAGGGAGGGCCGCCCCAGGCCGCAGGCAGCGCGGAGACCTTCATAACCAGGGACAGCAAAGACAGGAAGAAATTCACCGTGTCGGAAACCAGGGGCAAAAAAGCCCTTACCAGATACCGCGTCCTGCGGAGCTGGCGTCTCCACGGACAGGACTATTCGCTGCTCCTGCTCCGCCCCCGTACAGGGCGTACCCACCAGATCCGGGTTCACCTCAAATACCTGGGCTGTCCCATACTGGGAGATCCGTTATACGGAAGAAAGGACAAAAATTTTTCCCGGGCCACTCTGATGCTCCACGCGAAGAGGCTCTTTATACAGATACCCGGCGGAGAATATATGAATTTTGAAGCGCCCCTTCCGGCTTCCTTTCTCACCCTGATACGGAAACTTGAAGGAAAGGTCTAGTTCATGTACGAACCCCGCGTCGTGTATGAAAGTCCCGCCTTCCTGGTGCTGTACAAGCCGCCGTTCATGCACACCGTTCCGCTCGGCTCAAGCGGAGAGAGCCTCTTCGGCTGGTGCGTTAAACGCTATCCCGGCCTGGGCCGCGTCAGGGGAAAGACGGACAGGGACGGCGGCATACTGCACCGGCTTGACAGAGAAACCAGGGGTTTGGTGCTGGCCGCCCTTACCCAGGAAGCCTTTGAAAACCTGATGCGCCAGCAGGAAGAAGACCGCATTGTCAAAACCTACGGCGCCCTGCTCGTTCCCCCGCTTTTCGCGCCGCCCGGTTTTCCGCCCCTTCCCCCCGGCCTCGCCGGGGCTTTCCCGCCTGAGGGCAGGTTTTGCGTGGAAAGCGCTTTCAGGGCCTATGGTCCGGGAAGAAAGGCCGTGCGGCCCGTAGCGGTTTTGAGCCGCCCCGGCGGAAAGGGCAGGGTATACCGCACTACGCTTTTGGCGGCGGAACAGGCTGACGCACCGAACTGTATCTACGCGAAACTTTCCCTTACCAGGGGGTTCCGCCACCAGATACGCTGCCACATGGCCTGGCTTGGCTTTCCCGTAGCCGGAGACACTGTATACGGCGCTGCCGCCCCCGGCGATACCGGCGATGCGGAAAAACCGCCCCTCGCCCTTAAAGCCCAGGGCCTTTCTTTCCTTGACCCCGAAAACGGCGCTCCCCGCGAATTTTTCATTCCGCCGCTGATCGAAGATTAGCTGTCAGGGCAGGGACCCGGCGGCCTTTTTGATTTCGGCGGCAAGATAAAAAGAGCCTGTGCCCAGGACGGGAAGTTTGTGTTCTCTGCCCAAGGCAAGGGCGTATTCGACAGCCTTCCCGGTGTCGGCGATGAGCGCGATGTCCTTCTTAACGGCCCCCTGTAGTTCCCTGTACAGATTGAATACTGCCCCGGGGTTACTGTTCTTGAAAGTTCCCGGGGTGGTAATAATGACGCGGGAAAAAAAGGGGAGCAGCGCCTCCGCCATGCCTGACGCGTTCTTGCCTTCGACAGAACCGAAAAGAAGTATGCCGCCCGTACCGTAGAGCGCGGTAAAACTTTCCGCCGTGAGGAGGACGCTTTGGGGGGTATGTGCGCCGTCTATGACAAAGGGAGGGTCGCAGCCTATGCGTTCAAAACGACCGGGCAGCTTCGCCTTCCTGAGTCCCCCGGCAATGGCTTCCATAGAAATATCAGGAAAGGCTTTGCGTACCGCGAGAACGGCGAGGGCGGCGTTTTGGGCCTGTATCCTGCCGACAAGGGGAATTTCAAATTTGAAAGAAGACAAGCCCAGTCTCAGGGTAAAACCCGTTCCTGACGGGCGTATCGCAAGGTCTTCAATGGCGGCTTCCCTGGGCAGATAGATGAGGGGGGATTTTTTTTCCCCGCAGAGCCGCTCAAAGACGGCAAGGGCTTCGTCTTCCTGGGGGGCGAGTACCAGGGGGCGGTTTTCTTTTATGATGCCGCCCTTTTCCCCGGCTATGGCGGCGAGGGTGGTTCCGAGGTATTCGGTATGTTCAAGTTCTATGGAACTGATCACCGAAACCAAAGGATCGACAATGTTGGTGGCGTCAAGCCGTCCTCCCATGCCGGTCTCCACAACCATGGCGTCGCACCCTGATCTTCTGGCGCAGAGAAAAAAATAAAGGGTTAGAAGTTCAAAAAAAGTAGGCTCCCCGGGACCAGGGAGAGCGCGTTCCCGGACCCGCTGAACCACGCGGCGAAGTTCCCCGGCGGCGGCGCAGTACAGGGCATCGGAGAAAAAATCATTACCCAGGGTGATGCGTTCACGGTAATCAAGCAGATGGGGCGAAGTGTACCGGGCGCTTTTATAGCCCGCCTCTTCCAGTATCGCCGCCGTCATCACGGTAACAGAACCCTTGCCCTTAGACCCGGCTATGTGAATCACCGGAGCGGAACATTCGGGATGCCCCGCTTCTCCGGCAAGGACCCTCATGCGGTCAAGCCTGAAATCCCTGGCCTCGGTTCTTTCAAAATTAATGAATCCTGAAAGCCACGCGAATACTTCTTCCGGCGCTGTAAAATCCTTGTAGTCAGACATACTCCTATTTTTCATCCTGAAAGGGATAATTGCAATATACCCCGATAAGGAGTACAGTAGAACCATGGAAGGCTGTTTCGCGCCGGGGGAAAAAATCTACATGGTGGGCATCAAGGGCACCGGCATGACCGCCCTGGCCGAACTGCTTTGTCACGACGGCGCAAGGCTGTCCGGTTCGGATGTGCCCGAGGTATTTTATACCGACGCCATACTCAGGGAGCTTGAAATACCCTGGCATGAATCTTTTGACAGCGCCCATGTTCCCCCTGACGCCGGCCTGGTTATACATTCGGCGGCCTATGACCGGGAAAAAAACCCCGAACTGGCGGCCGCGCTCGCTATGGGGCTCAGGGTGTTAAAGTACACCGACGCCCTGGGAGCCTATTCGGAAAATTTTGATTCCTCAGGCATCGCGGGGGTACACGGAAAAACCACCACCACGGCGCTCAGCGGCGTACTGGCCAGGGCCGCCTCCCTTCCCGCCCGCGTACTTGCCGGAAGCGCCGTAGGGGCCTTTGGCGGGCGTTCAACCTTGATTCTCGGCGGTAAATACTTTGTCGCCGAGACCTGCGAATACCGGAAACATTTTTTGAGCTTCCGCCCCAGGCGTATCGTGCTTACCAGCGTGGAAAGCGACCATCAGGATTTTTACCCCAATTATGAATCAATACGGGACGCCTTTGTTGAATATGTTCTTCTCCTTCCGTCAGGCGGAAAGCTCATATACTGCGCCGATGATCCCGGCGCGGCAGAGACAGCCTCCATCGCGCTTCAAAAAAGAAAGGACCTGCGGCTTGTTCCCTACGGCGCTACCGCCGCTCTGGGGCAAGGCTGCGATGACTTTGCCGTACAAAACATCGAGACAAAAAACGAGCGCACTGTTTTTTCCCTCAAGGGTTTTGACGAACCTTTTACGCTCAGGGTTCCGGGAAGACATACTGTCCTCGACGCCGCCGCGGCCCTGGCCCTTACCGTTTCGCTTCTTGAGACCGAATGCGCGGGACAGCGGGACTTTACGGCGTCCCTAAAAGAACTCCTTCCCAATCTGCGGGCGGCTCTTGAGAGTTTCAGCGGGAGCAGAAGGCGGAGCGAAATTATAGGCGAGGCCGGCGGCATACTTTTTATGGATGATTACGGCCACCATCCCACGGCGGTAAAAACCACCCTTGAGGGCTTGAGGGAATTTTATCCCCGCAGGAGAATCGTGCTCAGTTTTATGTCCCATACCTACAGCAGAACGGCGGCCCTTCTTGACGAATTCGCCGCTTCCTTTGATGCCGCCGGCCTCGTGGTACTCCACAAAATCTACGCCTCTGCCAGGGAACAGTACCGGGGAGGCGTCAGCGGCAGGACCCTCTACGAAAAAGCGCTGGAACGCGGGCGAAAAACAGGCAGGGGCCCTGAGTTCCGTTATGCCGAAGAAGTTCTCGAGGCGGTTCCTTTTCTGCGATCAACCCTGAAAGAAGGCGACCTTTTTATCACCATGGGCGCCGGAGACAACTGGAAACTTGGCAAGGCCCTCTATGGTTATTTCAGGAACGGAGATACAGAATGAAGAGTATGACCGGCTACGGCATTGAAGAAATACAGAAGGATACCCTATCCGTATCGGTAGAAATAAAAAGTTACAACGGGCGTTTTCTGGATATTTTCTGCGGACTGCCGCCCTTTCTTTCTTCCCTGGAAAGCGGCATACGGGATTATATAGCGGCCCGGAGCAGGCGGGGCAAGGTAGAGGTTTCGGTACGGATCAGGGAAAAAGGAAGCGCCGTAAAAATTATTGTAAACGAAAAGGCCGCGGCGGCCTGTTATGAGTCGGCCCTGGCCCTGGCCAAATCCCTGGGAATAAGAAAGAAGCCCGATCTTTCCTTCATCCTCGGTATGGAAGGCGTCATGGAGACCGAACAGAACTGGGACATCGAAACCTGCGGGGGCCTTGTCAACGCGGCGCTTGAGGCCGCGTTTAAGAAATTCGACGCCCAGCGGCTTAGGGAAGGCCGGCATACCAAAGAGAATATACTTGCCCGCGTAAAAACCCTTGAAGATTCGCTTGAAAGAATAGCGTCCCGCTGTCCCGAACTCGAAAACACCATCAAGGAAAATCTCCGCGGCCGCTTTGTCGAACTGCTCAACGACGGGGTGGACGAAAACCGCGTTCTTGCCGAAACAGCGGTACTGCTGGTAAAATACACCATAGCCGAGGAAATATCCCGCCTCGAATCCCATCTCAAAGAATTCCGCGCCGAAGCGGAAAGCAACGGGACGCCGGGAAAGAAACTTGATTTTCTGAGCCAGGAAATCAACAGGGAAATCAATACCATAGGTTCCAAAACGCCTGTGCTTGACGTAAGCCTGGAAGTTGTGGTCATGAAAGACGCCCTTGAAAATATCAGGGAACAGTTGAGAAATATTGAATGAAAACCGTAAAGATTGCCATATCGGGGAAAAGCGGCTGCGGAAACACAACGGTGTCCCGGATGATAGCCGAAAAGCTGGGCCTTTGTTTTATCAATTTTACCTTTAGAACCCTCGCGAAAGAACGGAACCTGAGCCTTGACGAGGTACTCGGCCTCGCCGCGCGGGACGACTCCTGGGACAGGGAAGTGGACAGGAGGCAGGTAGAACTGGCCGGGAAAGAGAAGGGCTGCGTGCTGGGTTCGCGGCTTGCGATATGGATGCTCCCCGAGGCCGGCCTCAAGGTATACCTCACCGCGACGCCTGAGACCAGAGCCGCCCGTATTGTAAAAAGGGAAGGGGGAGACTTAAAGGAAGTGGCGGCCTTTACCGCCGAAAGGGACAGGCAGGACAGGGAGCGGTATTTGCGTATTTATAATATTGACAATGACGATTACAGCCTCGCCAATCTTGTCATTGACACCGATACCCTTGAGCCGTCCGGGATAGTTTCACTCATTATCGATGAACTGGAACGGCTCAGACTGCTTGACGAATCCTGAGCGTCAAAGCGTCCCATGGAAACAGGAAAATTCAGGAGCGTCATCCGTTCACATTTCAGAAAACACGGAAGGATTTTTCCCTGGAGGGAAAATCTTGACCCCTGGGGAATACTGGTATCCGAATTCATGCTCCAGCAGACCCAGACCGAAAGGGTGATTCCCTACTGGACACGCTGGATGAAAAAATGGCCCTGTCCCGGCGATCTTGCCAGGGCAAGCCTGGAAGAAGTCCTGCGGGAATGGAGCGGCCTCGGCTACAACAGGCGGGCAAAGCATCTTAAAGCAGCGGCGGAATGTATCTATAATGAATTTGACGGCAGGGTTCCCGCCGCGCCCGAAGAACTTAAAATATTAAGCGGCGTCGGGAACTATAGCGCCGGCGCCATAGCCTGTTTTGCCTATAATTACCCGGCCCTGTTTATCGAAACCAATATCAGAACGGTTTTTATTCATTTTTTCTTTCCTGAGCGGGACCCTGTTTCCGACAGCGATATATTCCCTGTCCTCGAAAAAACGCTGGACAGAAAAAATCCCCGGACCTGGTACTGGGCGCTCATGGACTACGGGGCATGGCTAAAAAAAAGCACCGTCAATCCCGGCAGGAAAAGTTCGGCATACACAAGGCAGAGCCCCTTTAAGGGCTCTCTCCGCCAAACACGAGGCAAAGTACTCCGCGCCCTGGTTTCCCGGGGCCCCCTCCGCGCCGACGATCTTTACCATGCCGCCGGAACCGAAAAGGAAAGCCTCATGAAAGCCCTTGACGCCCTCAAAGCCGACCAGCTTGTCGCCGAGAAGGAGGGCCTTTACAGCATACCCTGAGGGTCTATGGGGGGCAGGCTTCCG
>JAISCK010000190.1 GCA_031265635.1 Spirochaetaceae bacterium | reverse complement strand
AAAGCGGTAGTATATACCCAAAACGAACATGGCATCGATCTTTCCGATGTGGACAGCGAGGCGGTTTTTATCATCGAAAGGCTCCAGGCCAACGGATATGAAACCTATATAGTAGGCGGCGCGGTGAGGGATCTTATCCTGGGGAAGAAACCCAAGGACTTTGACATAGCCAGCGCCGCCAGCCCCGCCAGGATTAAAAAAATATTCAGGAACGCCAGGATCATCGGCCACAGGTTCAGGCTGGTTCATGTGTACTTCGGGCCCAGGATTTACGAAGTTTCTACCTTCCGTTCCATAAAGGACGGCCCCACAAGCAATACCTTTGGTACTATCGAGGAGGATGTGCTGCGCCGGGACTATACCCTGAACGCCCTGTTTTACGATCCCCTCAAGCAGATTGTGGTGGATTATGTGGGCGGCATGAAGGATATACGGAGCAGGAAGATACGGCCCATCATTCCCCTGTCCCGTATTTTTACCGATGATCCGGTACGGATGATCCGGGCGGTAAAATACAGCGCCGCCACGGGTTTTGCGCTGCCCCTTGCCCTCAAGTGGAAGATAAAAAAATACCGATCCCTTCTCCGGGATGTGTCCCCTTCAAGGCTTACGGAAGAGATTTTTAAGATCATCCATTCTTCCCAGGCCGCCGCAATCGTGGAAAACCTGGAGCTTTTCGGCCTGTATCAATACCTCCAGCCCAGGGCCTCGGAACTCTTTCAAACCAGGAACGGTTTTAAGCTCCGGTATCTGGCGACCATGAAAAGCCTCAATCAGGAAGGTTTCCAAAACCGCTTGGGAGAAGCCATGTCCGGCCTGGTGCGGGATTACCTGGAAGACGAGGCGGACTGGAACGACGAATCGGCGGAGTCTCCCGCCCTTCCTTCGGAACGTTATAAAGAAGCTTTCATCGCCGCCAGAAAATTTGTCCTCCCCATGAATCCCCCGAGGATGGAACTGGATCACGCGATACGGCTTCTCTTTGCCGAACACGGCGTGGTCATCAAGAAGGTCCGCTTCCCGGAGAGGAGGCCCAGGCGCGCCGCCGGCCGCAGGGAACATGAGGCGGACGAAGAAAGCCCTCCCCCGGAAAAGGAACAGGCTCCCAGGAAACGCCGGCGGCGGCGTTCTCACCGGCAGGAAAACCCTCCGATTACGGAAGAGTAAGAGGCTGTCCGCCGAAGGTGGATAGACGGAACGCGCAAGGGCCTGAAGGATTATTCCGGACAGCGGCATTTATTGGGCCCTACGCCATGCGGCATGATCGCCAAGACACACTCACTGGTTCGCGTGCGTTATCGGGCGGGGATTGAAGCGGAAACACTTTTGTGCCGCAGGAGTGGCGCCATGGATGTCGTGTCAAAATCCGCCCTCCGTGGTGGATTTTGACATCGGAGTTTGCTGAAGGCAAACTCCACCTCTTCGCCGTTGGCGGAGAGCTATAGAACCAGCGCCAGCCTTGGCGCTGCCCTACGGGCGCAATTCGCACAAAGGGCCGCGCAAGGGATTGAAGCGGAAATACTTGTGTGCCGCAAGAGCGGCATACAAGATTGGAGTGGAAAGCCCGGTCGCCGCAACGCGGCGATGCGCCCATGAGAAATTTTTAGTAATTACAGGTCAGGAGAAAACCAGATGGCGAAAAAAATTGTCAACCTTCCCGAAAACGCGGCGGCGGAAATGATGGAAGGGTATATTGCGGCTTACGGGCGCTGCCTTGAGAAGGTTCCTGATGTGAACGGCGTCCTGTATAAAAACAGGCGGAAAGACAAGGTGGCGCTGGTGATTGGAGGGGGCAGCGGCCATGAGCCCATGTTCGCGGGCTTTGCCGGCAGGGGGCTGGCCGATGCGGCGGCCTGCGGCAACATTTTCGCTTCCCCGGACCCCTTCACCATCAGCGAAACCGCAAAGGCCGCTCAGAGCGGAAAGGGGGTTCTCTTTGTGTACGGAAACTACGCGGGGGACAAGCTCAATTTTGACATGGCCGAAGAGATGCTCAACGACGAGGGCGTCAAGACTGCCCATGTCAGGGTGTGGGATGACTGCGCGTCGGCTCCGCCGGAAAGGATTGAAGACCGCCGGGGCATAGCCGGGGATGTTTTTGTGGTGAAGATCGCCGGCGCTGCCTGCGACGCCGGGCTTTTCCTGGAAGAGGCCGCCGCCGTTGCCGAAAAAGCCAGGGCCAATCTGCGCAGCATAGGCGTGGCGGTGTCTCCGGGCCGGATTCCGGGGAACGAAAAACCTGCCTTTGAACTTGGGGAGAACGAGATAGAATACGGCATGGGACTTCACGGCGAGCCGGGGATAGAACGGGCCGCCATGACAAGCGCCGACGAGCTGGTGACGGTCATGTATCAACACCTGGTAAAGGACATGCCCCTCAAAAAGGGCGGCCGGGTCTGCGTACTCATCAACAGCCTGGGTTCCACGACTATCCTGGAAATGGGCATTGTCTACCGCCGGGTACAACAGCTTCTCGATGAGGCGGGGATAACGGTATACGACGCCGATATTAACCGTTACTGTACCTGTATGGAAATGGGCGGCTTTTCCATCTCCATTCTGCGCCTGGACGAGGAGCTCAGGAAATACTACGACGCCCCCTGTTGGAGCCCCTTTTACGCAAAGGAAGGCCGCTAGTGGCCTCTTTTCTCACCGAAGAAGACGCGAAGCGGATGATTTCCCGCATTGCGGACAAGATCCTGGAGAGTAAGCCCCTCCTCACCGAACTGGACAGCCATATAGGGGACGGAGACCACGGCATAGGCATGGCCGGGGGTATGCAAAAAGCGAAAGATTCCGTCCTTAACGCCGAAAATTCCGGCAACGTGTACGGCGTCTTTGAAAGGGCCGGCAGGGCCATGCTCACCATGGGAGGGGCCTCGGGGGTTCT
>JAISCK010000154.1 GCA_031265635.1 Spirochaetaceae bacterium | reverse complement strand
GTATTCATAACAGTAATATTATTACGGTAGCGAGGGAGGAATCATGCCTAAACTAAACGGCATTCTTCTGGGGGACGCGATGATCCCCCATCAGGGCTTTAGGGCCGCCTGGGACAAATACCTTGCCCCTTATGGACAGGTTTCTTTTGCGGGAGACTGGGAACCAAGCTGGGATAAACTGCAGTACCGCAGACTTGAGGTCGAAAAGCAGGGGCCGGAAATCGAAGACGCCGATCCCCTGGTTCTTTCCCACGGAAAGGACTGTAATGTGCTGGCCGGGCTTTTTGTTCCTGTGTCGTCCAAGGTCATTGACGCCATGCCTTCCCTGCGGATAGTCGGGGTAAGCAGGGCCGGGCTTGAAAATGTCAATGTGCCCGCCGCAACCGGGCGGGGCGTGCTGGTATTCAATGTCCAGGGCAGAAACGCCCATGCGGTGTCTGATTTTGCCGTGGGCATGATGCTTGCCGAATGCCGCAACATTGCCAGGGCCCATTACGCGATCAAGAACGGTCAGTGGCGCAAGACCTTTGCCAATAGTGATACGGTCCCTGAACTCGGCGGAAGGACCGTGGGCCTTGTGGGCTTTGGTTTTATCGGTTCCCTGGTGGCAAAAAAACTTTCAGGCTTTGAGGTCAAGGTCGTAGTATACGATCCTTACGCCGCTCCTGATCGTGTCAGGGCCGCCGGCGCTGTTCCTGTTGGCATCGAAGAACTTTTCAAAATGTCTGATTTTATCTCGATACACGCGAGGCTTACCGATGAGAACAAAAAAATGATCGGTAGGGATCTCCTTTCCCTTATGAAGCCTACGGCGTACTTTATCAATACCGGAAGGGCAGGTCTTGTGGACCAGGACGCTCTTGTCTGGGCCCTCAAAAACAAGAAGATACAGGGAGCGGCTCTTGACGTGTTTACTACCGAGCCCCTTCCCGCCGACAGTCCCTACCTTGGCCTTGATAATGTAACCCTCACCACCCACCTTGCGGGAACCACTTCCGACGCCCTGACCAATTCGCCCTATCTTCTTCTTGAGGATATTGCCAGGTTTCTAAAGGGAGAAGATGCCCGCTTCATCATCAACAGGGAAGTGCTTGACAATCCCGGTTTCAGGCAATGGCTTTCAGAATGAAGGGGCAAGGCATGTTGAAAAATTTCAATGAAATGCTCCTGCGGGCCAGGAAAGCTCCTTATGCGGTGGGATCGTTTAATGTGTACAACTACGAGACCATGAAGGGCGTGGTTCTTGCCGCAAAGGAGACGGGTCAGGCGGCGATTATTGCCTTTGGCGCAAAGTATCTTTCCAATATGTCCCTTGCCGGCGCTGTTTCCATGGCGCGGACCCTGTGTTGTGAGTACGGCATAGAGGCATGCCTCCATCTGGACCACTGCTCCGGGATAGACACTATCTACAGGGCCATACAGGCGGGGTTCAGTTCGGTGATGTACGACGGATCGGCCCTTCCCTTTGCGGAGAACATTGCCAATACCGCCAGGGTCTGCGAGGCCGCCCATAGCTGCGGCGTGTCGGTTGAGGCCGAACTGGGAAGCCTTGCCGCTACCGAAACGAGCCACGAAGGGAGCGCCAATGACAGGGAAGCCTATACTTCCCCCAAAGCCGCCTGCGATTTTGTCAGGGAAAGCGGCTGCGACGCCCTGGCTGTTTCCATAGGAACGGTTCACGGTCTCTATACCGCAAGGCCCAATGTACGCATTGATTTGCTGAAAGAAATACGCGCCCTTGTGGACATACCCCTGGTGCTTCACGGCGGATCGGGGATTCCCGAAGAGATCATCAGGGACTGCATCAGAAACGGCATCTGCAAGATCAACGTGAATACCGAAATATCGGCATACGCGGTGGAAAAAACAAAAGAACTGCTTGGCGCCGCCAAAGCGCCCCATCTTGCCGTAGTTGCCGAAAACCAGCAGCAGTATGTAAAGGACGTGGTACTCAAGTACATACGTTTCTTTACGTCTGTATGAGGAAGGCCGCGGATGCAGTATAGTATCGCCCTTGATCTGGGAACTTCGAGCATGCGGTCCATCCTCTATGATGAAAACGGAAAAAGCGCCTGCGCCTTTGGTCATGAGTACCATGCGGAATTTCCCAGGCCGAGCTGGGTGGAACAGTCTCCCGAATCCTGGAAGCGCGCCGCTGCCGACGTGCTGTTCAGGACCGCCTCGTTTATCAAGGACAGGGGCCTTGCCGCCTGCGGTATAGCGGTTACGAGCCAGAGGTATTCCCTTATCCCCGCGGATAAAGAAGGCAAGCCCCTGTGCAACGCGATTATGTGGCAGGATAAACGTACCATCGCCGAATGTGACGGGCTCATCAGGGAATACGGCCTTGAACACCTTTACCGGCTTACCGGACTGCGGGCCAATCCCTATTTTGTGCTGCCCAAGATACTCTGGCTTAAAGCCAATGAAAACGGCATCTACAGGGCCATGCGCAAGGCCCTTGGGGTCCAGGACTATGTGGTGTACTGCCTTACCGGCGAGTATGTTACCGACTATACCCAGGCCGGCCGTACCATGCTGATGAATATCGAAAAATTCCAGTGGGAAGAAGATCTGCTGCGCATAGCCGGCGTCAGCGCCGGGACCCTCCCCCGTCTTCTTCCTCCCGGTTCGGTGGCCGGAAAACTGACGCATGAATTTGCCGCCCTTACCGGCCTTCCCGAAGGGCTTCCCGTGGCGGTCTCGGGCGGCGACCAGCAGAACGCCGCGGTTGCCCTTGGCGTTACCGCGCCGGGCATGGCCGAGGCAAATACCGGGACAGGCTCCTTTGTTGTTTCCTACGCCGGCAAGCCGGTCTTTGACGCATCCTGCCGGGTTCTGGTTCAGGCCTCGGCCATCGCGGGCAAATGGGTCATGGAAGCGGGGATATTCAACACCGGCTCGATTTACCGCTGGTTCAAGGAACAGTATTGCCAGGATCTTGCGGACCGTCCCAAACCCTATGCGGTCATGGACGACGAGGCTGTCAAATCAGGTCCCGGCGCCAGAGGCGTTGTGATGCTGCCCCATTTTGAAGGCAGCGCCGCGCCCTACTGGAATCCCATGGCAAAGGGACTGTTCTTTAACCTTTCCCTCGGCACAACCAGGGGCGACATGAACCGGGCCATACTGGAAGGCATAGCCATGGAAATCAGCGACTGCCTCGAACTCATCGAAGAGCTTACCGGAACCATCACCGCCGTCAATGTCGCGGGAGGCATGGTAAAGAGCGATCTTTTTTGCCGTATACAGGCGGGATTTTACAACAGGCCCGTTATACGCTACAAAAACAGCGAGGCAAGCAGCCTTGGGGCCTGCATGGTTTCCGCGGCGGCCCTGGGAATGCACCCCGGCCTTGACGCCGCCTTCAGGGCCATGGGCGCCGGAGTGGAAATGAGCTTTCAGCCCCACACAAAAGACACCGGGGTCTATCAAAAACTCCGCGCCGCGAAAAAGAAACTCTACCGCGCCCTTTCAGGCGGCGGGGTGTATGAGGAGTTCATGGGGGGATAGGGTCCCGTGTCAGAACGCGGCGTCTGTTTTGTCAGTACGGTCCTGTCTTCCATCAGGTCTTGTTCCTGGCTACCGCCACCCTGGACGCGTTTATGTTTTCCATGCTGGTGTTGCCCCCCATGAGGGCGAGCCGTATATACGCCATATCGATGATGCAGAGCTGGAGTATGCGGCTCGTGAGGGCGTCAGAGCGGTAACTGGTTTCAAGGGAGCTTGAAAGGAGGGTCCTGCCGGCGAGTTTTGCCAGGCTTGAACGGGGAAAGCTGGTGATACCGAACACCGGGCAGTTCCTCTCTTTTGCCAGGGCAACGCCGTCGAGTATTTCCCTGCTTTCTCCTGAATGAGATATGGCGATGAGGATTGACGATCGCGGGTTGAGGCTGCCGCAGCGTATATTGATGATGTGGGGATCGTTGCTGCATGTGGCGTTGATTCCCAGTTTCAGCAATTTATGGCAGAAATCCCAGGCCACCGCATAGGTGGAGCCTACCCCGATGATCAGCACCTGCTTTGCCCTGTGTATCTCCCTGCAAAGGGTGTCCAGAAGGCCGGGGTCAAGAATAGCAAGAAGATCCTCAAGGGAACATTTGGTAGAGGCGATTACCTTTTTCATTATTTCCCGGCCTGTATCCCCTGCTTTTACATCACTGTAAAGGGCCTGGCCCGTATCCCCGGCGCTTTCCCTGGCTATATTCACCCTGAATACCTGGTAGGACTGGTAATTCATCTTGTGGAGAAAGCGCATGACCGTAGGTTCGCTGACCCCGCAAGCCGCGGCAAGTTCGGCTATGGAAAGCAGTATGACCTTTTCGGGATGGGCAAGCACATAAGCGGCTACCTGTTTTTGGGATTGGGAAAAGGCCTTATAGGTGGTTCTGATGAGCCCCATCACCGGTTTATCCATGTCCTTGCAAGCTCCTCTCAAAAAGTATATAGTAGAGCCATGATAAAGCCAATTGCAAACCTGATTGTCGCCTTAAACGGCAATGTCAAGGGGAGCCATATAGCGGCCGGTTTTGCCTGGGGGCTGCTGCTCGGCCTGGTTCCGGTGGGACTCATCTGGATAATTCTGTTTTTGCTTTCATTTTTGCTTTTCAAGCACAATCATGCCGCCAAAGCGCTGATTCTTATTGTGGTCAAGCTCCTGGGGCATCTTACCGCCGTACCCCTGGACCTTTTGGGCTGGGAGCTGCTTCACCTTGATGCTTTACAGCCCGCCTTTACCGTCCTTTACAATATGCCCCTGGCGCCCTTTACCCGCTTTTACAATACCCTGGTTGCGGGCGGCCTCGCGGCGGGCCTTGCCCTGTGGATACCCGCCTTTCTTTTCGGACGCCTTGCGGTCTTCGGATACCGCAATACCCTGTCCCCCAAAATCAGGGGGACTCGTCTGGTCAAGGGAATTAAAAATATTCCCTTTATTTCTTCACTTGTGAAAGCGGTCGCGGCGGCGAAGCGCGATCTGTAAGGGGATAGTATGGCAAAGAAAGCGCCCGGCGCGCTCCGCAAACCCATTGCTCTCAAACGTTTTGAAAAACGCCTTCTCAAATATCTTGAACAGCCTGATGACAAAAAGTTCTTCAAATCATGCTTTGTCCTCCGGGACGAAAATTATGTTCTAAAAGATACCCTCGATGACAAAGGCGTCAAAAAACTTAAAGCCCTGTACAAGGTGATAAAAAAGAACCGCGCCGCTTCGGTAAAATTCCTTCCTGTTATTGTCCTGGCCGCTCTTGCCGCCGGCATTGTTTTCTTTGTTACCGTGCTGATGAATCCCCTCATCGAAAAGGGCATAGAGAATGTCCTCGAAATGGCCTTTGAGGCCCGTTCCGACGTGGACAATTTCAGATTGCGCATCACGCGCCTTGAGGTAAGCATAGGCGGCATTACCGTGGCGGACCGGGACGCGCCCATGAAAAACCTTTTCCATATAGGCCGCATGGAATTCCGCCTTAATCCCCGGGCCATCTTCAGGGGCAAGGTTTATATTGAAGAAATCAGGGCCGATTCCATTGCCTTTGGTACGACCCGTACCGTGTCCGGGGAGCTTCCCTCGTATAAGCGTAAGGTAAAGCCTCCCAAAGAAGAAGTGAGCGGGCCGCCTTTGGTAGACATACGGAATTTTGACGCCAAGGCCCTGCTTGCCCAGGAACTTGGCAAGCTCCGCATTCCCGCGGCCTATGAGGAAGCGGCAGCCGCCTATACCACGGCGGTTGAGGAATGGAAGGGCAGGGTAGATTCGGCAAAGGGCCGGGCCAGGGAACTTGAGGAGAGGGCGCGGCCCATGCTGTCCATTAACGCAAGTTCCATGAACAGCCCCGAAACCATAGCAAAAACCATTGCCGACATAAGCGCCCTGGTGTCCAGCGTACAGGGTGCCGTAAACGAAGCCAACAGCCTTGTATCGGGTCTGGAAGCTGATCTGCAAAAAGCGGCGGCCCTGGAACGGAGCGCCCGCGCTTCCATAGGCGCCGATATTGACTACCTTAAATCGTTTGTGGACCTGGGAAGCGGAGCCGCCTTTAGCGCCCTTGAGCCTTCCATCAGGGCCATGCTCAGCGACACCGCGGAGCAGTACATTGCCTATGGCGAGCGGGCCCTTGAGGCTTTTGAAAAAATCAAAGCCCTGTCGGCTTCGATACCCAAATCCGAAAAAAAAGAACCCAAGCCCCCCGCCTTTAAGGGAAGGGATGTGGCCTTTCCTTCGCAGGTCTACCCCCGCTTCTTTCTCGGCATCCTCGCGTCTGATTTCACCCTCTATGGCTGGAACTGGTCTTTTGAACTCAGGAGCGTAAGCTCAGACCCCGATCTTCCTGACGCCGTAATGCCCAACCAGCCCACTGTCCTGAGGCTGGGACTGCGCGATGTTTCCAGCGCGCCGGAAAAGGCCATAGCTTTTGAGGGGAGCGCCAATTTCGGTTCGCGTTCTTCCGAGCGTTTCAGCGCCGAATTGAACGGCAGGGGCTATCCCCTGAGCATTGACAAGTTTTCTTCTTTCGGCGTCTTCCAGGGCTTTGGTTCGGCTTCCCTTGCTTTTTCGGGCCGCAGGAACGGCGACGTTACCGGAAGCGGCACTGTCTCCATCAGCCAGGCCAGCCTCTCCGGTCCCCATGGAACCCTCGCCGAAGCGGTGGACGAGGCGATACGGCAGGCCCGGGCCGTGGACCTGGGGCTCAAGTACGAACACCTTGCGTCAGGCGCGGATGATTTTTCGATTACCACCAATATCGCAAGCCTTGCATCTGATATACTCAGGCGCAGCGCTGAACGCTATGCTCGTCAGGCAATGGCGGATATTGAAAAAGCGGTGCGGGACTACGCGACTTCCCAGCTTGAAGGGAAATTCGTATCCAGGGAAGAACTCAACCTGATCTTTAACGCGGCCAAGGGCGACAGGGCGGCTCTGGACAGCCTCAAGAACACTCTGGACGACAAGCGCAATGAGATTGAACGGCGGGTAAGGAACGCCGCGGAAGAAGCCGCCGAAGAGGCGCGGCGCAGGGCCGAAGAAGAACTCAGGAACAGGGCCCGCGACGCCATTCAGGGCGGCGGCATCAGGCTGCCCTTCTGAGATTGGGAGATGACCAAAAACCTATATACTCATGTGCCTGACAGTACGGACCCTTTTCCCTATGGAGTGAAGATGTAGTGTATAAAATTTTGTACACTTGAAAGACTGCCGGCGATATGTTACAAATAGGGTTATTGATGGTTTAATTATAGTATGAATGTGATGAGTGTTCAGGCAGCCATTATTTTCGAATTGGACAATCAAATTGTCTTTACTCTTGGCGAATGGCTCAAACAGGCGCAAAAAAGTTATAACGCACAATTGCAATTATTGAATGTACCTTCGGGGGCGCCGCCCGAAGCCCCCAGGCTTTTGTTTTCGGCCCCTACTTTTAGCGCACATATCGGACTCAATCGAATGGATATTTTTATCTCTATCCCTGATCAGGTAAAATCCAGCATTGATTCATGCCTGGACTATTGTTATAAAACCAGCATTGTTTTTGCCCAATTGTTGTTTAGCGACGCCTTAAAATACGATTGGTGCGGCATCATTACAACGCTCAATTACCCGAATAGAGACAAACCACAGCCTTCCCTGAAAAACGTTGAAAAAATAATGCCGTATATTACAAAAATAGACAGTAAAGGCAGAGATATCGCTTCATTCAATCTTCACATTGGTTTTAAAGAACCTCCTTTTTTTAAGAATATTACCCTCAACGGTTATGAGCAAATTCAGATACAAATCCCTGCTGATGGCAATGCAATGCTGCGGCAAATTAACATAAACGAGGCGGCTGTTGAGGAATCCGGTGTATCAATTTTAGTAGATATTAATAATATTCCCCAAGATCCAAAGGGGGCATTTGAAGATGATTTTTCGCATGTCATTCAGAAAAACAAAGATTCATCTAAATCGATCCTTGATGAATTAAATCTCGGAGGTATACTAGATGACTAATAGTGCAGCCCTTAAGTATGCAGACGCTTTTCAGGATACATCTTCTGCCAGGATTTTTTCTTTTCCAAGGAAAGTGGGGCCTTCGTATATGCCAAACACTACCTCATCGGGGTTGATAGATTCCAAAGAATACCATACAAAAGAAGCGATAGAGGCGGTTGTATATGAGATCCTTATAAAAGAAAGATTATTTGAGAAGGAGCGGGATATAAACCCCTTTGGTTCTATCTATCTTTGTGATTTACAGCCTGATGTTGTTGACTATTCCAGGATTGAAAAGATAAAAATGTTTGAAAACATTAAGGATGTATCAGATTCTATCTTTTTTGATGACGGAATGGACGATTAGATGTATAAGGATGCAGTTGACCTGGAAAAGGACGCCTTGAGGCAGGGTGATATTATTGCGGACACCCAGATTTTTGGCGCGATAAATCTAAAAAGCATTACATTCCTTAACAACAGCAAGAATGAGTATGAAGGCTGGCAGTGCAAGGCCAAACCGATATTCAGCTATGCCGTTGTATTATCCCATTCCTGTGAGTTGGACCCTGCAAATGGTATCAAATTGACAAGTATCATTTTGGCACCGGTGCGTGATATAGATACTGCCACGGATAAATCAAAAATTGATGATCTCAAGAATTCAAACCTGTTAAGGCCGGGACAAACCCACAGTTATTTAAAGTATTTTTATCTTGAACCGCATCCGGGAATAAACTTTTCCAATGGTTCTGTTGTTGACTTTTCCAAGACCTATTCGTTGAAAAAAGATTCATACGATGAAATTTTAAAGCACAAGATAATTCAACTTCAAGAGACCGTTGCAGAGAATATTGCATTAAAGTATTCAGCATATTTCTATAGAGCCGCAGGCGTTATTTCAGCTTAAACCAGGCGCGAAACGCCATTCAGGGTGGAGGCATCAGACTGCCGTTTTAGGCTGACAGCGGAACAGCGTTACCCGGCATTGGATTACAGACATGACCAAAGAAGAGATAATAGCCGTTGTAAAAAGACTGTACAGCCGCTTGTCTTATGAGGAGATTTCGACAACCCAGATTATAGCGGCCTGTAACATCAGCCGGGGTTCCCTCTATTGGCATTTCTCTTCCAAAGAAGCTATCTTTCAGGCCGTATTTGACAGTTGTTATACCACTCTGGTTGAGACCACCAGAAAAGACCAGGACGAAAGTAAATCCGCTTTGTATAACCTGAAAAACCGGCTGATAAATATGATTGCTCTGGACCGCAGGGACCCGGACTGTGCGCCTATTGTCAGAAAGCATATCGCTCGTATACTCATGCCTGACAGTATGGACCCCTTCCCCTATGGGGCGTTTCATGAGGATATTGATCATTGGATAGAAAAGGGAATAGCCAACAAGGAATTGTATCCCTATCCCGGATCTTTTCTTGCACCCCTGATTGTTACCCTGGATTGGGAAATTGTAACTTTTTTGCGGAAAAACCCGACCCATTATGACGATGTTGCTTTTACCGAAAACCTGATAAACAAAGTCTTCAGGTCCATCCAGGCGTAAAAGGCCGGCGGCCCCTTTATAGCAGCCGCCGGCCGGAGGCAAGAATGTTACTTTACAACCGACAGTCCCGCCAAACGGCCTGATGTCAGAGCCCAGCCTACATTACAGGCAGGCATGGATTCTTTTCCATGAACGCCGCCGACAATTTCTCCTGCCGCGTAAAGGCCCTCAATGGGGCGGTCAGCCGCGGTGAGGACCTGCATATTGTCATTGATCTTGAGCCCTCCCAGGGTACTGGCAAAACGCAGCTTGTGTTCAATTAAATAATACGGACCTTGACCAATGGGGAATAATTGGGTACGGCCAAAGTCGGCGTCTTGTCCGGCCCGTACAAAACCGTTGAACCTGTCCACCGTAGCCTGTAAGCGGGCGGGATCAATTCCCGCAATTCTGGCGGCTCCTTCAATAGTAGGGGCATTGGCAAACATGGGAACGCCGCCATTCTGCGCCACAAAGCGGTCTATATCGGTGTGAGAAAGCAAAGGAGGACCGGCGTTACGCCATGCGGTAAAGGCCGCCTGGTCCATCAAGATATAGATCATACGCTCCGGCTGTTCCATGGTTTTTAATTTTATGCTGACAAAGTCCTCGTTTTCATTGATAACCCTGTCTCCCCTGGCGTTCACATAAATCGCGCTTGTCGTATTGGTGGTAACCATGGAAGCTCCGGTGGCGACCCTGCCTATTCCGGGGCTCACTTCGATACCCTGGGGGTATACCTTTACATGATCCATGTACCAGGACATAGCGCCGGCGTCCTGGGCCATTAATAAGCCGTCGCCTGTGGCGCATACGGGGCCGTAATAGAGTATATCGGAAACCGAAGGGGGCAGCAGTTCCTTGTTGTTACCGTAACCGCCGGTGGCGAGAATAACCTTTTCCGCGTTTACCGTAACCCTGCTCCCGCCGGGACCTTCGGCGACAGCGCCGCAGACCCTGTTGTTTCTGACAATGAGTTCCATCACCCTGGTTTCAAAAAGCACTTCCCCGCCGGCTTCCCTAAAAACCCGGTAAAGGGAATTGGTAATTTCCGATGGTCCTCCTTTCATATAGAATACTCGGGCAAAGTCATATTCCACAAATGGATTCGGGGGACCATCTTCAATAGGAAGCCTGAGATCATAGTACATCCAGTCAATTGTTTTTCCTATGTTTTGTGCGAAAAGCCGTAAAAGAGGCTGGTAGTTATCTTCGCCACCCTTTAAGATGTTGTTGAAAATTGATTCAAAGGAATCACCCGAGACACCCCGCTCCCCCTGGAGTCTAGATGCGCCGCCGATAAAACCTCCTCCCGACACCGCCGTAGCGCCGCCGACAGAGGACATTTTTTCCAGGACAATGACGCGCTTGCCTTCGCGGATAATGATATTCGCGGCGGAGAGCCCCGCTCCTCCGGCTCCGATGACCAGAATATCCGTATTGAGTTCCACATTACGCCCTGTACCGGCGGACGCTTTGGCCATAAATTGATTGGGGTCCAATCCGGCCTGGGTGATGGCGTCCCTGACGGCGCTGAGTATGGCCCTGGAAGTATTGGTCGCCCCGGCGACAGTATCCACATTTATGGTATTTCCTGCGGCTATATTTTGGGGTATACGCTCTATGGCGGGATCGGAAATACCCGGCGTTTCTCCGTGGGACAGCACTTCAACCTTGGTAATTCGCCCGTCCTTAAACGTTGTATTTACCGTTACCATTCCGTTGTTACCCTGAGCCTCGGTCCTGACGGAACCGCTATACCCTCCGCCGCCGGACACTGGCGGAGCGGCAGTACAGGCGCTGATACCAAGTATCACCGCAGCCAGAAGGAAGGACAAAGCCCTCTTTTTCCTTTTCATCAAATGGCCTCCTTAAAATTTTAGTAAACAGACAAGTCTGTCTAGATACTATAGATACCGGGATTGAATTTGTCAATAGGGCAAATTCAATATGAAACCTGCTGAGACTTGACTATTGGGGGAGAATCCCGGACAATACTAATTGAAGTAAATTAGACCCTTCGGAGGAGTGATATGAGTATCATTGAATATGTCGAGGCCCGCGAAATCCTTGATTCCCGGGGTAATCCCACAATCGAAGTGGATGTGGTTCTGGAGGACGGATCTCTGGGACGGGCCGCTGTTCCTTCCGGGGCTTCTACCGGCGATTATGAGGCGGTGGAACTCAGGGACGGCGACAAGAGCCGGTATCAGGGCAAGGGTGTGCTCAAGGCTGTAGATAACGTGAACAATATCATCGCCGCCGAAATTGAGGGCCTTGACGCTCTTGAACAGGTTGATATTGACCGTACCATGATAGAACTTGACGGTACGGACAATAAAGCCAAACTCGGCACCAACGCCATACTGGGCGTGTCCATGGCTACGGCCAGGGCGGCGGCTGATTATCTTGATATTCCCCTGTATAAATATCTGGGGAGTTTTCATTCCAACCTTCTCCCTGTGCCCATGGCAAATATCATCAACGGCGGCAAACATTCGGACAACAAGATAGACTTTCAGGAATTCATGGTTATGCCCGTAGGCGCCGAATCGGTGCGGGAGGCCATACGCTGGACAGCCGAGGTGTTTCATACCCTTAAAAACCTGCTCCATGACGCGGGAAAAAACACCGCTGTAGGCGATGAGGGCGGTTTTGCCCCTGATATAGGGAATGAAGAGGCTCTGGAATTCATCATGAAGGCTGTTGAGAAGGCAGGATACAAGCCGGGCGAGCAGATAGCCATTGCCCTTGACTGCGCCAGTTCGGAACTTTACGGCGAGGGCGATAAAAAGGGCTACAAATTCTGGAAATCCAATCCCGGCAAACTCTTTAGCGCCGATGAGATGATAGAAATCTACACCGGCTGGGTGAACAAGTACCCCATTATTTCCATCGAAGACCCGCTGGACCAGGATGACTGGGACGGCTATGTCAAGCTCACCAAATCCCTGGGTTCCAAAATCCAGATTGTAGGCGATGACTTTTTTGTTACCAACACCAAGCGGCTCGAAAAGGGCATAGCCATGGGCGCCTGTAATTCAATACTCATCAAGGTAAACCAGATTGGCACCCTCACCGAAACCTACGAGGCTGTTGAGATGGCCAAGCGCGCCGGTTATACGGCTGTTGTTTCCCACCGCTCAGGCGAGACCGAAGACAGTTTTATAGCCGACCTTGTGGTGGCCCTGGAAACCGGACAGATTAAAACCGGTTCCATGAGCCGCACCGACCGCATCTGTAAATACAACCAGCTGCTCCGCATCGAAGACATGCTGGAAGGTGTTTCGGAATACGCGGGGAAAAAGGCGTTTTACAGCATCAGAAGCTAGCTTAATACCGCTTTGCAGCGTATTCCACCCAGCCGCCTGCCCTGATCAGCTCCTTTTCGAATTCGGAGAGGGTCAGGGCTATTGTTTTGCTTTTTTCACGGGCGCGGAATTCCAGAAGCCCCGCGTCAATGTCTACGGCAAGGACAGTAGGCTCTTGGGCAAAGGTCCTGAAAATCGCGTCTATATCTTCGGGCGCGGCTTCGGCGGCTATCATGCCGCAGTTGTACATATTCTGCCTGAAAATTCTCGCAAAGCTCTCCGCCACAACGATGTAGATTCCGTTCTGTTCCAGGGTCCAGGGGGCATGTTCCCGCGAACTGCCGCAGCCGAAATTGGCCCTGCTCACGACGGCCTTTTTCCCGGCAAGGTTCTGCCGGGGATCAAAGCCCGGAACTTTGAGGTCCTCAAAGCAATAGGGTTTCAGTTCTTCCTTTGAGTTTTCGGTAAGGTACTTTGCCGGAATGATCTCATCGGTGTTGATGTCGTTCCGGTCCAAAAAGAGCGCCGGGCCTCCAAACTGCTTCATGCTTTTCCTCCTAAGGCTGCGCTCTTATACAGCCGGCCAGTGCCGCCGCCGCCGCTGACGCGGGGCTCATAAGATGGACCATGCCGCCCTTGCCCATGCGGCCGTAAAAATTCCTGTTGGTAGTGGAGGCGCATACTTCCCCTTCGGCGAGTACGCCGTTGGACATTCCCAGGCATGCCCCGCAGGTCGGGTTGGTAACGCAAAAGCCCGCGTCCAGGAATACGCTTATAAGACCCTCCTCAAGCGCCCTGCGGTACACTTCCGGCGTTGCCGGAGACAGGACGGCCCGGACGGAAGGGGCGATCTTTTTTCCCTTGACAAGCGAAGCCGCGACGCGAAGGTCTTCGATTCTGCCGTTTGTGCAGGACCCGATATATACCTGATCGACTTTGGTTCCGGTAAGTTCCCGTATGGTTTTTACCTGGTCGGGCTTGTACCCCACTGTGGCGACAGGTTCAAGGGAAGAACAGTCAAGGTCGATGACGTGATCATATACGGCATCGTCATCGCTTTTCCACCGGGAAAAATCGGCAAGGGCCTCTTCCTTGCCGGTATAGCGCTTCTCCCCTGATTCAGGGCTGCCGGGGCCGATAAAGGGCCAGAGGTATTCAACCGTGGTCATGTCGGGCATGCAGCTTCCGCAGGTGGCGCCGGCTTCGACAGCCATATTGCACATGGTCATGCGGCCTTCCATGCCCAGCGCGTCAACCACAGGCCCCCTGAATTCGAGTATGCGGTCAGTGGCCCCGGCAACGCCGGTTTCCTTTATCACGGAAAGAATAAGGTCTTTGGCGTATACTCCCCTGGGAAGCGTTCCTTTAAGGTTGACCCGCACGGTTCCGGGCTCCTTGAAGACGCAGACCCCCTTGAGAATGCCGACTTCAAGGTCGGTGGTTCCTATTCCCGGCGAAAAAGCGCCAAAAGCGCCGTAGGTACAGGTATGGCTGTCGCCCATGATGATGACATAGCCAGGCCGCACAAAGCCTTTTTCGGGAAAAATCGCGTGGCAGACGCCGTTCCTTCCTATATCAAAGAAGTCTTTGATATTGTGCCGCCGCGCCCAGTCGCGGAGGATTTTCCCCTGCTCGGCGGTTTTTGAATCCTTGGCGGGGCTTACATGGTCAATTACGGCCTTGATGCGCGTTGCGTCAAAAACCGTATCCATGCCCCTTTCCAGCAGGTCGTTGATGGCGATGGGCGTGGTGATTTCGTGGCAGAACACCGCGTCCAGTTTGAGAACCCGGTCCCTGCCAAAGGGCCTGTCAATCTCGTGGGCGTCAAATATTTTTTCAGTCAGAGTCTTTCCCATAATTTTGATTAACCTCCGTTGGCGATTTCCCCCTTTGGGGGAGTGATAATCCAAAAAACCTCAAGCGCGCCTTCTCCGGCATTGGCCAGCGTATGCGGGGCATCGGCGCGGAAACTGACGGAATCTCCGGTTTCGAGAATATAGCTCCGCTTGCCCACAAAAAGTTCAGCCCTCCCCGATGTAACAATGCCCAGCTCCCATCCTTGATGGCCGTATTCCCTGCTTCCTGTTTTGGCCCCGTGTTCCACAGTAATTGAATAGGCTTCGATGCCGTCCTGTCCGGGGACAGAGCTTTCCATTTGGGCAAGCCTTTCGTACAAAACCCCGGGCCTGGTGAACGTACCGCGTTCATCCCGCCTGGTAATATGGGCGGAACGGTTCCGGCGGTAATCCTCAAAAAGGTACTCAAGGTCCAGATCCAGAGCGTCGGCCAGGGCAAGAAGCGTGTCCATGGCCGGCGCGACCTTGTTCCGTTCTATCTGGGATACCAGGCTTTCGCTCACCCCCGCCCGGCAGGCAAGCTCCCGCAGGGTAAGAGAACGCCGCTCCCGGACACGCCGTATTTTTTCACCAAATTGATAATGTACACTGTTCATCTTTAATAATTCTAAAGTTTATATAGTATAATTAAAGATGAAGTCCTTGTCAAGGAGAATATTCAAGCAGGGTCATTTTAACTCAGTTTTTGCCTGTTTTTTTCGCGGTGGTCCATTTTTAGCCACAGGGAACAGGCTTGCCGGAAGAAGGGCCCGTATCCCCCGCGTCCACAAAAAAACAGCGATGGGATAATTCATTATATTATAATGAATTACAAATAAAACGCCTTTTTCCCAAATAATGGGTAGATTTGGCATGGTATTTGCTAGTATTATGGTAACGACAGAAAAAACAGGAGGCAATCATTGGAAGGTATCAAAAACAGGAAAAAACGCGGAAATCCCTATTCAGATGAAAATGTTCTTTCGCTGTATCTTGAGGAAATCAACAAAATTCCCCTGCTTACCAGGGAAGAGGAAGAAACCACCGCCCGGAGCGCCGCCGGAGGCAGCGTACAGGCCAGGGACAAACTGGCCCAGGCAAATCTTCGCTTTGTGGTTAATGTGGCAAAAAAATACCAGGGCCAGGGGCTTCCCCTCTCGGACCTTATCAGTGAAGGCAATATAGGGCTGCTCAACGCCATAGAACGCTACGATGTAGAAAAAGGCTATCATTTTATTTCCTACGCGGTATGGTGGATACGCCAGGCCATACTCAAGGCCATCTGCGAAAAATCGCGGATGATACGGCTCCCCCTTAACCGGGCCAACGAACTTGTACAGATTGAAAAAGCCCGCAAAACCATTCAGGACGCACACAGCGCCGAAGGCGAAATCAAAGAAATCGCCAGGCTTTTAGATATGGAATCTTCCCATGTGGCGGATCTTGTCAACATAGGCCGGGAGCTGGTCTCCCTGGAAAACCCCGTATACTCGGAACGGGATTCTTCCAGCCTCGGCGACTTTATCGAAGACAATACCTATAAATCACCTGACCGTAACATCGAAGAAGTGGCCCTCCAGGACGATATTGAATCGGTGCTTTCCACCCTCAACAACAAAGAAGCCGACATCATACGGTTCAGGTACGGCCTGGGTAAACGTTCCCCCATGTCCCTCAAGGAAATCGGCGACCGTTTTAACCTTACCAAAGAAAGAATCAGGCAGATAGAAAAGAAAGCCCTAAAGCGGCTCCAGCATCCTTCCCGGAAGCGTTATCTGGAAAGCTATGTAGCCTGATTCGCGGCAGTCACTGTATTTGGGTAATTTTACTGGAATACAGGAAAACCCCGACCTCTAGTCCTTTTCGTTTGGCGATATAATTACCAAAGGCCTGTATAGGTACTATATTAATCATATCAGCCAGCTCAGGAACAGGGTAACGTTGCCGTATAACGAGCATAGTGTCTTTTTCTTTTTCGTCTCCGTCGCTTACCAGAACAACCTTCGAGCCCTTGGCGGCAATATCCGCCGCGAGGCGGAGCTGCATCTCATAGCCCTGATCTTGCTGGGCAAACACAAAGCACGAAAAATCCCCGCCTATCATTTCAAAGGGGCCGTGGCGAAACTGGCCGGAATCAAAGGGCAGTGAGGGATATTTGGCCACTTCTTTGATAAAAAGCGCTCCTGTCTCAACTGTTGAAAGGCTAAACCCCCGGCCTATAAACGATATATACGGCGGAAACCCAAGAAACTTCTCAATTTTCTCTGATACTGATTCAAAGGCGTCAAGGTTCTCTTTAAGGCTTTCGATGACAGCCTCTATTCCGTCAAACAAGTCCGTAGTCCAGGCTCCGGTAAAAACCTTCGCCATTATGTAGAGCAGTATGAGCGGGGCAAGATAGGTACGGGTACTGACTGCCTGCTCCGGAGTAATACAGAGATTAAGTGCCAGGTCCGCCCCTAAGCCCAGGGGGCTTTCCGTATCATTGGTTAATCCCAGAATAAAACAGCG
>JAISCK010000137.1 GCA_031265635.1 Spirochaetaceae bacterium | reverse complement strand
GCTTCCCGGTATTTGTTGAATTTGACGATACGGTCATACCGGGAATTGGAAGGGGACGCGATTTCGACAATGAAGTCGGGCGCGCCGTTGCAGCCCCGGTCATCCAGTTTGGAAGTATCGCAGACTACGGTAATATCCGGCTCCACTACCGTGTCGTCGCTGTTATCCTCAGCGGGGAACAGCCGGACGGAGAAAGGGGCGGCGTAGACTTCGCAGGGTTTGCCTTCCAGATAGGTATATAACGTGGTTGACAACGCCATGCTGACTTTTTGATGCATCCGGGAAGGGGTTGCCATCATATAGGCTTCGCCGTCTATGATTTCGTAACGCTCGCCTTCATCCCATTCAAGAAAATCAGCGTAGGTATAATAGGGTTTTTCTTTGGCCAGGGGCATAATAAACCTCCGGTCCCAGTATAGGGCTTTTGGGGGCGGCTTGCAACGGCATCAACGGCATATACGGGGCTGTCCATTCCAGCATTATGTGATAGTATTTTTTATATGAAATCTCCGCTGATCGCTTTTACCATTTTGCTGTTTCTTGGTTCCTGCGCTTCCGTGGATACAGAAAAAAATGTCCCTCCGCTTACCGTAGCGGCCTACCAGCAAACCGTGTATAACGGGATGCCCCAGCCCATTGAGGTTCCCCGGACAGACAGGGGGCCTTTGGAAATACGTTACTTTTCCGCCGGGGAGGAGCCTGACGGCGAAGGGAGCGAAGACCCGCCCATTGCCGCCGGAGTGTACTATGTACGGGTACGGCAGCCCGGAGACGATTCCGGCCTGATGGTCGAATACCATATCGGGAAGGCCCCGGTAACCATCATCGCCGAACCAGTACAGGAAGCGGTGTATAACGGCAGCCCCAAATCGGTGGCGGCCCGTTCAGAGCCTTCCCTGGGGCTCAACGCGGTGTATTATCCCACCAGGGAGGCGAGGGAGGCCGCCGCCGGGTCATCAGCCGCGCCGGATGTCCGGGGGTATACCAGGGTGGAGCGGGCGCCCATAGAGCCGGGAACCTACTATGTAACGGTATATTATTCCGGAGACGCCAATTATCAGTACACAAAATTTGATATTGAACTGATCATACATCCCGCCGCGCGGCGCCCGGAGCGGCAGTAAGCAGAGGCGCTTGCCCGTTGACGCTCATTCAGGCGAACCGAGCTGGCCGCAGGCCCCCGACACGCCCCTTCCCCTTCTGTGACGGAGGGTAATCTTGAGGCCCCTTTCCTCAAGATCCAGGGCAAAGCGCCTTACTTCATCATCAGGCGGTTCTTCAAGTTCTTTTCCCTCAAACAAAAGCCCCGGTACAGGATTCCAGGGTATGAGATTTACCACCGCCTCAAGGCCCCGGGCAAAGGCCGCCAGGGCCGAGGCGTCCTTCACCCGCGTGTTGACGCCCCTCAGGAGCACCGCCTCCAGGGTAACGCGCCTTTTCATTGTTTTCTGGTATTCAAGCAGGGCCTTTTTGAGTTTATCAAGGGGATTGGTTATGTTGACCGGCATGAGGCGGGAACGAAGTTCGCTGTCGGCGCTGGTAATTGAGACGGCCAGTTCCAGCAGGGGGCCGCTTCGGGCCAGGTCGTCTATGCCGTCGATGATGCCGCAGCTTGACAGGGTAATGCGCCGCCGTGAGAAGTTAAGCCCCCGTGGATGCTCTATGACCGCTATGGCCTTTCGCAGCGCGCCGAGATTAAGGAGGGGCTCTCCCATGCCCATGACGACAATGTTTGAAAGGCCGTTGTCCTGGGTTTTAAGGCGGAGGAACTGCTCGACGATTTCTGCCGCCAGCAGGTTGCGTTTACACCCCAGCTTTCCTGTCTTGCAGAATACGCAGGCCATGGGGCAGCCCGCCTGGGTTGAAAGGCAGGCCGTTTTTCTTCCGGCCCGGTCTTTAAGAAGTACGGCCTCGATTTTCTCCCCGTCATGGAGGCGTATCACGAGTTTTACCGTTCCGTCGGCGGCTTCCAGAACCTCCTGGCCTCCGGTGCTGTAAACAGCCGAACAAAGGGCAAGCTCTTCCCTGAAGGAACGGGGGAGGTTCTTCATCCCGTCAAAGGACGATACTCCCCTGGCCAGCCATTCGGTGATCTGCCTTCCCCTGTAGGAAGGGATTTCCCTGCCCAGAAGAACAGGCAGCGCCTCATTGAGTTCGTCCGGGGTATAGCCGCTTAACACCGTCATGCGACGGCTATACCCTGATCCTGTCAAGGAACTCCGTCACATGGCTGTTCCGTATGCCTGTTTTGAGAAAGTCTCCGAGAATTTCTACGGCCTTGTTTTTGTCTCCCTTCTTGTACCAGCAGTCAGCAAGTTCTGTATAGAGCCGGTAATTTCTTGTATCCTGCTGAATAAGCCTGGTCAGGGATTCAATGGCCTCATCGTACTTGTTCTGGGATTTGGCTACTATGGCGAGCCCGAGAACAGCGTAGGTGTCAAATTCAATATTGAGGGCCCTGCGGTAATAATCAACCGCCCTGTCGTCCTCATGCATGTGGTGGTACGCGTCGCCGGCCCTGGTAAGAATCACCTTGTTCCTGGGGTCCTGGTCCAGTATGCGGTTCCAGTACTCAAGGGAATGGTCCTGCTGGTTCAGGCCCCGGTAACAGTCGGCAAGGCCGAACAGGGCGTAAAAATTAAACGAATCCATGGACAGGGCCCTTTCAAAATAGGTCAGGCCGTCACTGAACGTTTTAAGTTTACGGTGGCAGTTTCCTATGGAAGTAAGCACCCGTATGTCCACTATACCCTGGTTGAGGACAAGCATCTTTTCCCAGTAGAAAAGGGCTTCCCGGTATTCCTTGAAATCATAGTGAAGATGCCCCAGCCCTATGATGGCATAGGGGTTGTTCGCTTCCATTTCAAGGACCTTGAGGTACACTTCCTTGGAATGCTTAAAATCCCTGACTTTGCGGTACGCGTCGGCGACTCTGGTAAGAACCGTGATGTTCTTGTCATCGTGAAGCAGGTACTGCTCCCATATTTCTATGGCCTTGTGGTACTGGTTCAGCGCCTTGTAACAGTCCGCGAGACCGAAAAGCGCGTAGTTGTTTCCCGGATGATGGGAAAGACAACGCCGGTAATACTCCACCGCGTCGCGGAAGGAGCCGCTCTTGCGCGCCGCGTCCCCGAGACCGACCAGGGCATAATTGTTTTCAGGTTCGGTTACGAGAATTTTGGCAAAGCAATCCATTGCATCCCGGATTTTATTTTCCTTGAGAAGCTGATATCCCCTTTTTGACAGTTCGGAGATTTCAGACACTTCCGCGTCGGCGGACAGAACCTCGTTTTTTGCTGTATCCGGGAGCTGACTTTGTAAAATTTCATCACTCATTGCTAGATCCCTCTTCTTTCAATAATTTTTGTATTATGAACGATAACTGCGCAATTATCGGTTCAGACTTTTTATGATCCGGGGCAAGCCAGTACATCCTGAGCGCGTCAAGATTTCTGCCCCTGGACAGATAATAATCGCCGACCCGTACAAGGCCGTCGGTATAACCGGTAGTAAGAAAGACCCGCCTGGCTCCTTCAATATTGCCCGAATTAAAAAGCATATTGCCCTTGCGGTTAAGGGCGGCTTTTTGCGGGCCATCCAGATCCGTTTTCCGGCCGGTTTTGACAAATACACCTTGATCGCCAAAACGTTCAAACGCCTTTTTAACATCCATATTTTGACCTTATGCCGTTATTATACGGCTGTTTTTCCCAAAATGGCAAGGAATATTTGTATTTATATAATATCTCCAAAATGGTAATTATTCAAGTACTTTTTGCAAAAAAAAATCAACTTTTGAACGCCCGAACAGCCTGGAATCTTTCAGGGTGAGTTTTTCGGGCACCGAGAGCTGTTCTTCGCGGGGATGGTGGATGATGATGAGGCTGTTTTCACCCATAACGGGCGAGGAAGCAAGAGAGGAAAGCAGTTCATTTTTGAATTTATATGGAAAGGGCGGGTCGCAAAAGACGATGTCAAAGGGCCGTTTTGCCCTTTTTACATAGAGTTCCACGGCCATGAAGCGGCACTGTATCCGTACCGGGGAAAGGGCGGCGTTTTTAAGGAGGATTTCCCGTTTCTGGCTGTCGCTTTCCACAGCCTCAAGGGTTTTTGCCCCTCTGGAGGCGGCCTCAAGGGCTATAATCCCCGAGCCGGTAAAGAGGTCAAGAAAGGATTTTTCGGTTAAATCGCCCAGAACGGCAAATACCGACTCCCGCATGCGGTCCATGGCGGGCCGTATGCTGCCTCCGGGGACTTCGACCCGCCTGCCGCGGAGTATTCCGCCGGTAATTCTCATGATCTGGTAATTCCCATAGGTGTACCCTTCCCGAAACAGGCCGGGCGTCCGGGCCGGCTAGAAATCCTTGAGGAGCTCGCTGAGTTCGTCGGAACTGACCACCAGGGCCCCCGCTTCTTCTCCCTGGCCCCTGGCGTCCCTGATAAAGCCCTTCCTGTCGGCGGAAAGCCTCTGGAACGCCCTGATTTTTTCCTGTATCGCCGGAAACCGGGCGGCGGAAACGCTTCCCGAACCGTTGAGTATATTGTACAGGAGGGTATCAAGCTGTTCCTCGGTCTCCTCAAGATTGTGGAACTGTTCGTCCCTTTCTATGAGTTTTCCGTTTTTGAGCAGGGCGTCAAGGAGGCTTGAAAGAATGGCGTCAATAAACGCCAGATCGTCCAGGGTTTTTCCCAGGTAGATCTCGGGATCGGCCTCAAGCCTGACAAGGTCTTCAAGCATCCTGATCCGTACTTTAAGGATAAAAATATTGTCTTCAAAATTGACGCGTTTATTCATGTGTGATTTTACCCTGGTCTTATTATCGGCAGAAAGAGCGCGGGGCTTAGGCCCTTGCCCAGCCGCCCCTGTTTCCGGTAGTATGACAGCGGAGTTATTCGGAAACCGTATGGTGCCGGATAAACCCGCTATACCTCTTTGTCCCCTCAGGGGGGACCGGGTAGACCGCCTGCAGGCGGAAATCTATAGTCCGTAAGGAGGACCTATGCGTCAGTATGAGCTGACAGTTGTTTTTCCGCTGGAAGAAGACCAGCACAAGGCAGGACGGGAGCAGCTGCTCGCCGATCTTGCGGCCCAGGGGACCGAGATCGTAAAAACCGACGAAACCGGGGACAGGGATCTCGCCTATGAGGTCAAAAAGCGGAGACGGGCCAAATATGTCCTGTTTACCATCAAAGCCGATCCCGCGAAGATCGCGGCGCTTGACAAGGTTTTTAAACTTAACGCCAATCTGCTCAAATACCTTTTCGTCAATATTGAAGAATAGGAGCTTCCCATGGCCGATATTAACCGCGCTCTTTTGAGCGGAAGGTTGACCCGTGACGCTGAGCTTAAGTATACCGCCGGAGGACAGGCAGTCTGTAAATTTTCCGTCGCGGTAAACCGGAGGCGGAAAAACGGCGATCAATGGGTGGACGAGCCGAATTTTTTTGATGTGGTTCTCTGGGGCAGGCAGGGAGAGGTTCTCAACCAGTACCTGGTCAAGGGTAAAACCGTTACTGTTGACGGGGAACTCAGGCAGGACCGCTGGGAACAGGACGGGCAGAACCGCTCGAAAATCGAAATTGTGGCAAATACTATTGTGCTGGGCGGCAATCCCGCCGGGGGTGGCGGCGGAAGTTCCGGTGGAAGTTCCGGCGGAAGCGCCGACAGGAACTGGAGCGCGCCGGGCAATGCCGGCGGGAGCGGTTCAGGTCCGGCCCGCCAAACCGAGGCCCGGGAGCTTCCCCCCGATGACGGCTTTACCGATGATATTCCGTTTTAACAAGGAGCATACTCATGTCTGATGAGAAATTTATAGAACACGAAAAAACCAGGCCCGAGCGGGGCCCGGAAATGGACGGCATGATGGGCCGGGACGGCGAAGACCGTAACGGACGGGGCGGCAAGGGCAAGGTCTTCTTCAAAAAGAAGATCTGCAAATTCTGCGCCCAGAAGATGAAGATCGACTATAAGGACGCCGATACCCTGCGCCGGTTTATCACCGAGCGGGGCAAGATACTCCCCCGGCGCATAACAGGAACCTGCGCCAAGCACCAGCGGGCCCTGGCCCTGGCGATTAAACGCGCCAGGGTTATCGCCCTGCTTCCCTTTGTGGCCGACTAAAGGCCTCCTGTTTTTACCGTGGGCGTACAGGTTCCTCCCAACAGGCGTATATTAATCGGTGTTGCCCTCTGTTCGGCGGCCTGTGTGTGGTTCGCCAGGGGGACCTTCGCTCCGGCCTTTTTTCTGGCGCCTCTGGGAATCGCCGCCTATTGTTTCAGCCCCGCCGCCGCGTGGGCAGCGGCAGCCGCGGCCCTGGGGGCCAACGGGGTTATAACCATGAGCGGCGGGGACTTTTCCGCTTCCGGCGCGATAAGTTCCCTCTACTTTGCCCTGGTAACGCTGTCCTTTTCATGGGCCGCCGCGCCGCCCGGAAAGGGGCCGTCCTTTCTGCGGGTTTCGGCGGCCGTGAGGATGGTTATGGCCGCGGCCCTGACCGCCGCCGGCCTCATACCCCTGCTGCTCGCGTCGGACGCCGATTCAGGTATTTACGCCATGATGCGCAGCCAGGCGGAACTGGTTACGTCGGCGTACCAGTCCATGCTTGCCCCTGAGTCTCTTGAATCCGGGGCTTTGAGCGGGGCAATCAACGCCGACCTGGTACTCAAGGTCATGAGTTCCGTTGCCCTCCGTGGCGGGGCGCTGGCTTCGGCGGCGTTCTTTTTCTTTATCAACCGCCAGGCGGCGGTGATTGTTTCATGGTTTTTCAGGCGGCGCGCCGGGAGGGAACGCCTGAGCTTCTTTCACGCCCCGCTCCGCCTTATCTGGGTTTTTTCACTGTCCCTTCTCGTGATAGTCGCCGGTACGCTTTTCAAGCGGCCGTATCTTGAGATACCGGGATGGAACCTGGCGGTGTTCTGCGCCATACTGTACCTGATTCAGGGAGGGGGAATAGTACTCTATTTCCTTGCCCGGCCGGAGCTGCCCCTCCTGTTCCGCTCCCTGGCCAATGTGCTTATTGTCATTGTTTTTTTGAGTCCCGTTGTCAACGGGATAGCCCTGGGGGTTCTTACCCTTCTGGGCATTGCCGAAAACTGGATCCCCTTTCGGGTCCCCCGGCAAAACGGACCGGCTTCTACTCCTGAAGGCTGACGGTCATACATTAGAGTTGTCCGGAGGCCCCGGTTTCCGAACAAGGCAATTCATTAAGGAGCTTGGATTATGAAGGTTATATTGAACAAGGATCTTGCCGTACTGGGCGAAGAAGGGGACGTGAAAGACGTGGCAAAAGGGTATGCCAGGAATTTTCTCTTTCCCCGGGGCATTGCCCTTCCGTATAACGAAGCGACAATACGGCTTTTTGAGTCGCGGCGTGAGGAAATCGAAGACCGCAAGGCCGCAAAACGGCTGGACGCGTCGGGTCTTAAAGAAAAGCTCGAAGCCGCCGAGATAAACGTTACCCTTCCAGCCGGACCCAACGGAAAACTCTACGGCGCGGTTACCAGCCAGACCGTTGCCGACGAACTTTCAAAACTCGGTTTTCAGATTGAAAGAAAACGCATTGAGGTTCCGGGGAACCACATCAAGAACGTGGGCAAATACAAGATCATTGTGCGGCTTTACGAAACCGCCCAGGCCGAGATAAACCTGGCCATCCAGGGGCAGGTTCCCGCCGAGGAGAAGAAGGCCCCCAGGGACGATCACCGCAGGGACCGCAGGCCCAGGGGTTCCGAAGCCCAGCCCGTGCCCGCCCCGGAAACCGCCGCAGGCACAGCGGAGGCCCCGTCCGGGACTGCCGCCGCAGATACTGTGGAAACCGCCCCGGCTGAGACCGCCGCAAATGCGGCTGCCGCTGTCCCGGAAGTTGCCGAAGGTACGGCGGAAGCCGTCCCGGCTGAGACCGCGGAAACCGCCCCGGCCCCGGAAGCTGCCGCAAGCGCCGCGGATGCCCCGGCCGAAGCTGTCCCGGAGACTGCCGCAAGCGCGCCGGAAAGCGTTCCTCCTTCCGGGGAGGATGTCCGGGACTAGGATTTTGAACAATGGCCGCTCCGCAAAATACCGATAAGATTCCCCCCCATAATGAAGACGCGGAGCGGGCCGTACTGGGCGCCCTGCTGCTTGACGGGAACGCCATAGCCCTCGCCATCCAGTACCTTGACAGCGATGATTTTTATTCCAACGCCAACCGCCGCGTCTACAAGGCCATACTTGATCTCTTCAAGGAAGGCATAGACGCGGAAATTCCCATAGTGGTGGATACCCTGGCCAAAACAGGCGCCCTTGACCAGGCCGGCGGGCCCGCCTATGTGGCGGATCTTACCAACGTGGTTCCCACAAGCGCCAATATCGAATATTACGCCCGGCAGGTGCGGGACTGTTCTATCAAGCGCCGGCTTCTCAGGATTTCAGGCCGGATTATCGAACAGGCCTATGACATAGGCGTTGAACCCCGGAGCATACTTGAGGAAGCCGAAAAGGACATCTTCGATCTGGCGGAGAACCGCCATGCCCTGACCTTTCAGAGCGCCCAGGAACTGGTGCCCCAGACCATTGAAACGCTGGAGAAAATCTACCATTCCGGGGAAGCCTATACGGGCGTACCATCAGGCTTTGAGGACCTTGACGGCCTTACCTCGGGATTCCAGAAATCCGAGCTTATCATCATCGGGGCAAGGCCGTCGGTCGGAAAAACCGCCCTTGCCCTTACCATGGCGGCTAACATGTCCATGAACAGGACAAGAAAAATTCCCGTCGCTTTTTTTACCCTGGAAATGTCCGGCATGGCGCTGATGCAGCGCCTCATTGCCAGCGAGGCGCGGATAGATTCAAATAAATTCAAAAACAGAAAACTCAAACCCAGTGATTTTAAGAGCCTCATGGACGCGGCGGGCCGTATTTACGAAGCCCCTCTGTACATTTTCGATATGCCCAATATGCCCATGCTGGACATACGGGCCCAGGCAATGCGGATCAAAATTCAAAAAAAAGTGGAACTTATTTTTATTGATTATATAGGTCTCATCGGTTCTGAAAATAAAACCCTCAAAAGCTGGGAAAGGGTAGGCGAGATTTCCCAGTCCCTCAAGAGCCTTGCCAGGGAGCTTGAAATACCCATAGTGGCCCTTGTGCAGGTTAACCGGGACGCCGAAGGCACGCAGCCCACCCTTGCCAATATCAGGGAATCTGGCTCAATCGAGCAGGACGCGGACGTGGTAATGTTCCTGCACCGGGAACGGGAGTCGGACAAGAAAGCCGGGGAAGAGAGGCCCCAGGAGTACAAAACCGAACTCATCGTGGCCAAGCAGCGCAACGGACCTGTGGGAACGGTGAATATCGTGTTCCTTCCCCAGTATACCCGGTTTGAAAATATGTCACAAAACAGCTAGAATAAAAACGAGGTAACTATGGCGTTTAATGAAGACTATGACTTTGGGAGCGTTCTTAAAAATGAGGCCGAAAACCTCATAATCAGCGAACTTGAAAAGCAGCTCGGCGCGTATCCAGCCGCTATATGCCGCTGCCGGGACTGCGTGATTGACATGGCCGCGGTAGCCCTGAACAATGTAAAGCCCCTGTACCGCGTATCCCTTTTGGGAATCCAGTACGCGTCCCACGCGATGGACGAGCCCGGTTATGCCGAATCGGTGAAGAACGCGGTCCGTATGGCCATAGAAAGGGTCGGAAAAAACCCCAGCCATGATTAACGTATCCCTGTTACGCTTCCCCTGAGCGATTCAGGAGAGCCTTCCCCGGAATCCAGAATCCACTCGTTACGGTACAGCCTCAGCGAGGCGAGTATGGCGCCTGTGTCCTTGTCATGCCAGATGACGGACCCGTCGTCGTCAATGGCGATGATAAAAAGCCTTCCTCCGATGAGTTTCGCGGGAAGCCCCGGACTGCGTTCAAAGGATGTGAATCCCCGATGGCTGAAAAGCGTGGCGCCGTCCCCTCCCAGGGTGGTCGCCAGAGCGCCTGAACATTCGGCAAGGCCAAAGGCCGTATCTTCTCCCTGGTACTCAAGGAGTCTTTTTGAAGAAGAAGGATCGGCGGTATCAAGAAGTATCACGCTGGTTTTAAGGTCCCCCGAAGCCTGGTCAACCACGGCGGCATAGATGGCCGCGTCGCTTCCCCGGTAGAGCCGGGCGCCTATGTCCGAAGGATAGGAAAGGGGAACGGTTTCGCCGCTCCCGGTATTCACCATGAGGAAGGGCGTTGACGCGCCGCTCCTTCCCAGTATGATGGTTTGTTCATCGGCAAAGGCCGCGTCAAGGGATCCCAGCGAGGAATACCTGTACACAATATCGCCAGATTCGAGGGACGCTATAAAGACATTGCCCATAACGTCAAGAAAGAGGGCCCTGTTTCCCAGCACCGAGACTGAACGCAGGTTGAAGCGGAGCGCCAGAGCGCCGAGATTCCTCGCCGGTCCCGATGCAAAGCGAAGCGAAGGCGCGCTCCGGGTGTTTTCAGAATTCCACAGGAGAAAGGCCGGCCTGTTTTCCGTTTCTTCTTCCCCTTCCCGGTAATTCGGGTCGCCCGCTATGCGGTTATAGGAACCGGCTCCGGTAAAATTGATCCGCATGCCTTGAGAAAAATCCCTGTAGTCCAGGGGGAGCAGGGCAAGAGAGCCGTTTCTGTTCAGCACGGCCAGGGTATTTCCCGATACGGCCCCTTCGTGGATTTCGTACTGGGTCTTTGTCCCGAGAGTCCTGACGCTTCCTGTCCCGTCCACTATCCTGACAAGCCCGTCGTTTCCGCCGAGTATGAGGTCCCCGCCGCTCAATGCCGAAGAACTGACCGGAGGAACCGAAGAGGGAAGGGCGCGGCGGTTTTTTATTTCCAGGCTTCCGTTTTCCCGTATACCGTAGCGCAGGACACGGGTAGTGTTTCCCTGGCGTTCTTCGCTTATGAATTCGGCGCTTTCGTTGCCTGCGGCCACCAGAAGGCCGGAGCGGCTTTCGGTCGAACGGGCCAGAAGCACCCCCGATGTGGCGTCAAGAACGGAAAGCCCCTGGGAATCATAACCGGCGAAAAAACGGTTGTTGCTGAACAGAATGGGGTTTTTAAGGTTTTCGGGAACCCTGTAGGTACGGACTTCTTCGCCGCTTTCAAGGTTCCAGTAGGAAAGTATACCTGAGGGGGAATAACAGACCATGGTGCGCTCTGAGCGTCCCGTGGCCGCGAAACTGACGTTTCCGGTAAGCCCCCCCGGGACTTCAAGCTGATCCCCGGTTTGGGAGTCAAGAAACACCACCGGGGTTCTGCCGCTCCGCCCTATGATGAGAAAGCCGCCGCCGGCTGAATACCCGGCAAAGGACACGGGGTCCCTGAAACGCAGGGTGAAGAGCTTGCTTTTTTCGGCGTAATTCCAGACCGAGATTCTGTAGAGGCCCATGCCGTCTGTTTCTACAAGCGCGAGTTCCTGCCGGCCCGGCCTTTTGGCCATGCCGGTAATGGAAAAAGAACTGAGCTGGAAACGGTCAACGGCTCTGCCGGAAGCGGGGTCCCAGATGTTGAGAAAGCCGTCCTCTCCGGCGGAAAGTATTCTGCCTTCGCCGTCAGGAAGCACTATGCTGACAGCCCCCTTGTGGGGGCCCGGCAGGTCCTGGTTTTCGCTCTGCGCCCCGGCGGAAAACGCCAGCGCCCAGAGTAAAAGAACGGCGGGGAGTTTCTTTTTCATGGTTACAGCAGTTCCTCGGGACGCATAAGGTTCTGTACCGAAACAT
This sequence comes from Spirochaetaceae bacterium, assembly GCA_031265635.1. GTDB lineage: Bacteria > Spirochaetota > Spirochaetia > Treponematales > Breznakiellaceae > JAIRTD01. Next base: position 16,036 of record JAISCK010000137.1, on the reverse strand, counting down.
AGTTCCGCACCTTGAGGGACGAAAAAAGTTCCGACCGGGGGCTCTTTTTATAATCCGCGAGGTTTTTTTCGTACAGGTCAAGGGGTATGCGGCTTACCGCGACTTCCCCTTCCCGTATGCCGAGGAGGTGGAATTCAAGATATCCGGCTTCTTTCTTCTGATACCACATGGATATTTCCCTGTCAGGGTAATTTTGCTGGGCTTTGGAGAGCATGTAGTATTTGAGGGCTTCAATCACCACAGGCTCAAGGCCGTCCCGTATCACCGCGAGGCGGTCGGCCAGTTCGGGAAAGCTGATGACAACGGAGCTTCCTCCCGCGTCCTTTTTCCGCCTGTAATAGGCCCCCCGCTCGGTTTCGGGCAGCGCCTCAAGGCTGAGGGATTTTGAAGGCCAGGCTATGGTAATGGGAAACTCAGGCTTGTGGACTTTTCCGCAGCCCGGACAGGTATAGGACAGGAAGGTCCCGTCCAGTATCTCATCGAGCGTGCCGGGCGTCTTGTCAAGATCCGCAGATTCGGGAACCTCAATATCGAACACGGTTTCGCAGATACAGGTAATTTTCCGTTTCATTGTTTTACCCTTATCGTCTGCCGGCAAGGAAGAGTATGTCTCCAAAAACAGCGAAGATCATCAGGCCGAAGATTACCACCGCCCCGACAGTTTGGAAAATATAAATTGTTTTGGCCTTGATGGGCCTCCTCATGATTCCTTCAAGTATAAAAAGCGCTATCATGCCTCCGTCAAGTACGGGAATGGGAAGGAGGTTCATGATGCAGAGAGCTATGGAAATGAGGGCAAGAAAATTACCCATTGAAATAAGGCCCTCCCTGAGGCCCTGCCCAAAGCCTTCGGCGGCGACATCCCCCACCATATAGGTAATCCTCACCGGGCCGGAAACCGCCTGGGTAAGGTCTATGCCCTTGAAGAGCAGGGCAAGGCTGCGCAGCGAAAGGGTGAGGGTGTTCCAGGTTTCTCCCAGGCCCTTGAGTACCGCCCTGTGCGGCGGAAGCCCCTGCACGGGATAGGAGATGGTTTCGAATTCTATGCCTATGTCGGCGGCGCCGCTGCTGTCGTAGGAAAGTTCCAGGGTTTCGTTATGCGCTATGCCTCCCCGCAGGTATTCAATAGTGAGCAGGGGAGGCTTGTCCCTGAGCAGGGGAAAGAGCGCCACGGTATAGGGCAGTTCGCCGCCGTTTACCGCGCGTATGAGGTCCCCCTTCTCAAGCCCCCCCCTCTGGGCGGGGCTGCCGGGTTTTACCGAGGCGATTACCGGGTCCGCCCAGTAGTACACGCCGAGTTTTCCGGCCCCGGAACTTTTGTCGATGCGGGGCACAAGCTCTGTTTCCAGCACGGCGCCCAGGCGTTCAGCCTTGACGCGCGTGGGAATATCGCCCCTGGGGGCTATGGCTTCCTGTATGTCGCGGTAGTTTGTTATGGGCCTTCCGGCGATTTCCACAATGCGGTCGCCGGTTTTAAGGCCCGCTTCGTCGGCGGGATACTGTTCTTCGGGATTTATGTCCGACGCGAGAACGATGCGGTTGTCAAGGCTGCGTATCTCAAAGCCGGAGCCCCAGATGAACATGAACACCAGAGCGGCAAAGACCACATTGAACAGCGGCCCCGCGGCGGACACTATAATTCGCCGCCAGGGTTTAGCCCCGAAGAAGGTGCCCGGCGTGCGGGGCAGTTCCGCTCCGGGACGGGAAATGGCCGCCTGGTACTCGGCCTCACCCTTTAGTTTGCAGTAGCCCCCCAGGGGAAGAATGCCTATCCGGTATTCGACGCCGCCCATTTTTTTTCTCAGCAGCGGCCTGCCCCAGCCAAGGGAAAAAGCCTCTACCTCAATGCCCAGAAGGCGGGCCGCCGTGAAATGCCCGAGTTCATGGACCAGGACCACAATGCCCATTCCGGCTAAACCCAGGATTACTTTTACCAGTACCGCAAGTATTGCCGTTACCATTAAAAATGCTCCGTAATATATTGAATAGTTAAATTTCTTGCCATCGTATCAGCTTCAAGTATTGACTGTAATGAATCGTCCCCTGTTTGCCAATCACGGGAGAGGGCCTCCCGGGTAAGCTCCGGGATATTCGTAAAGCCTACGCGCCCGGAAAGAAAGGCTTCCACGGCTGCCTCGTTTGCCGCGTTATATACCGCGGGGTACACGCCTCCCTGTTTCAGCGCCTCATAGGCCAGGGGCAGCATGGGGAATTTTTCAAAATCGGGCTTTTCGAATTCCAGAATCAGCCCTTCAAACTCAAGACGGGCAAAGGGGCAGGGGAGGCATTCGGGCCAGTACAGGGCATTATGAATGGGGAGCCGCATGTCCGGTTTTGAGAGCTGGGCATACACGGCCCCGTCGGTAAGGCGTATCATGGAATGAACAACGCTCTGGGGATGAATCACCACCTTGATATGTTCAGGAGCGACGCCGAAGAGCCCCGCCGCCTCGATGACCTCAAGTCCCTTGTTGGCCAGGGTTGCCGAATCAATGGTAATTTTGGGCCCCATGTTCCAGGTAGGGTGGGCCAGAGCCTCCTCCGGCCCTATGGACGCAAGGGATTCGGCGCTTCTGGTGCGGAAAGGGCCTCCCGACGCGGTAAGGAGCAGTTCGGCGGCCTTTTCCTTCCCGTGGGCCTCAAGGAGGGAAAAAACAGCCGAATGTTCAGAATCCACAGGGAGTATGCGTACCCCCGCCTTTTCCGCTTCGGCAAAAACAAGGGAAGAAGCCATGACTATGGTTTCCTTGTTTGCCAGGGCAAGATCGGCGCCGCTCTGTATGGCCGCGAGGGAAACCTTAAGCCCCGGCGATCCCGATATGCCGTTTAAGACTATACCGGCGTTGGCGCGGGCAATGGCTTCAAGGAGTCCCGCGTTGCCAAAATATTCTATGCCTTCGGGTCCGCTTTCTTTCCCGGAAAGGGCAAGGCTGGCCCGGGGAAATTCCTTTTTGAGTTTAAGGAGACTTTCTTCTTTGGTATGGGCGCTGAAAAGTACGGGTTCAAAAAAATCCCTTCCTTCCCTGAGTACGTCAAGGGCGCTTTTCCCTATGGAACCCGAGGCCCCCAAAAGGGCAACGCGCTTTTTCATTGTTCCCTTAAAAGAAGAAGAGACGGTACAGGCAGTAGAATACCGGCGCCGCCAGGGCGATGGAATCAACGGAATCAAGAACCCCGCCCCTGCCGGGTATGAGGGTTCCCGAATCCTTGATATTGACGCCGCGTTTTAGAACAGATTCGGCCAGATCCCCCAGGGCGGCGGCCAGTCCCGTACCGAGGCCGAGTATACACCCCGCGAGGAGGGAGGGCAGCTTCGCTGAATAAAAGATGCCGGGGAAAAACAGTATCGCGCCAAGGCTTACAAGCAGGGAAGCGGCAAAGCCGCCGATAAAGCCCGCGATACTCTTGTTGGGGCTGGCCGCGACCACTCCCCGGTTCCCCCGGCCCAGAATTATGCCTGACGCCCAGGCAGTCGAATCGCCGGCGCACACTATGAGAAGAAATATGAGTATGACCTTGGCCGCGTCGGGGAACAGGGCCATGCGTATAATCCAGATGAGAAAAAGTCCGGGATATACGATGATTGAAAAGCCTCCGGCGATACGCTCAAGGGCCTTTTCAATATCCTTTTCCGCTGAAAAAACCCGCGAGACCAAAAACCACGCCGCGCCGAAAACAATGGCCGCCAGTATGATTTCCCCGCCCCGCTCGAAACTTACCTGTATGGCGGCGGCGGCGGGTCCTGCCGCGCCGAAAACGGCGGCCTCAACAGGGTGGACGCCGTGGTTTTTCAGCCTGAGCATGGCGGCGTATTCCATGGCGCCGGCTGAGGAAAGCAGGACCACAAGAATATTGGCGGCAAGGTGATGCTTCTGGGGAAGAAACACGATGAGGCAGACAAGCAGGGGAAGACCCACAAAAAAGAGGAGCAGCCGCTCTTCAAATTTTTTCATTGTTGTACTCCGCCAAAACGCCGGTCCCGGTTCCCGTAGGCCCGTATCGCCTCCGCCAAATCTTCCGCGCTCCAGTCGGGCCACAGTTTATCCGAAATATAGTATTCCGCATAGGCCGCTTCCCAGAGCAGAAAATTGCTGGTCCTGAATTCCCCGGCGGTGCGGATAATCAGGTCAGGGTCGGGAACATCGGGGTTGTCCAGCCTGGCGCCGATGCAGCCCTCGGTGATGTGTTCCGCCGCCGTATGTTCCTGTACTATGCGTTTTACCGCCCTTACCAGTTCGTTTCTGCCGCCGTAGTTAAGGGCAAGAACCACCTGGAGTCCGGGGAAAGCGGCTGTTTCCGCGCAGACGCCGCGTATTTCCCCGGCTATATCGGGGGGCAGGGTTTCCATGTCCCCGGCGTGGCGTATCCGTATATGGTTTTTCCTGAAAAAAGCAAATTCCGAGCGGAGGTACTGCTTGACAAGGCCCATGATAAAAGAGACTTCTTCGGCGGCGCGCTTCCAGTTTTCGGTGGAAAAAGCATAGAGGGTTAAATACCGTATGCCCATGTCGCTTGCTGTCTGTACTATGGCTTTTGCCCGCGAAAGTCCCTCAAGGTGACCCTGGGTGCGCAGTTGGCCGCGCTTTTTCGCCCAGCGGCCGTTTCCGTCCATAATGATGCCTATATGGGCAGGGATATTCGCAGCATGTATACGATCAGTATTCAAATCAATCCTTTGGTCAGACTTCCATAATTTCTTTCTCTTTTTCTTCAAGAACCTGGTTAATTTGGGTGATATAACTGTCGGTAAGTTTTTGAAGCTCTTCGGTGTTTTTGCTTTCCTCGTCTTCGGTAAGCTCGCTGTCCTTGAGGAGTTTTTTAAGCTCGTCATTGCCGTCGCGGCGTATGTTCCTCACGGCGACCCGGCTCTGTTCAGCCTGGTTTTTGGCGACCTTGGCCAGTTCCCTGCGCCTTTCCTCGGTAAGGGGCGGAACGGATATCCGTATGAGCTTGCCGTCATTGGAAGGGTTAAGGGAAAGTTCCGAACTCCGTATGGCCTTCTCAATGTCGCCTATGATGCCCTTGTCCCAGGGCTGTATGACTATGAGCCTCGCTTCGGGGACGGATATATTGGCGACCTGGTTAAGGGGCGATTTATCGCCGTAACAGTCAACCTTTATCTTGTCGAACAGGGAGGCCGAAGCCCTGCCCGTCCTCAGGGCGGCAAAGCCCTCCCTGAGGTTCGCTACGGTTTTTTTCATCCTTTCCCCGGACGCTGAAATGACGCTGTGCATTTCGTATCTCCCTTAATTTCCGACTTTGAAATACGCGAATTCCTTGACGGTGATGACGGCGCCCTCTTGTTTGCCCAGGGCTTCAAGGGCCTTGCCTACCGGAATCTTTTCGTCTTTTACATAGCCCTGTTCAAGAAGGCAGATATCCGAAAGGTATTTATTGACCTTGCCCTTGAGTATGCCGTCAATGACAGCGGCGGGCTTGGCCTTGAGTTTTTCGTCCTGTTCCATCTGTTTGCGGAATATGTCTTCCTGTTCTTTAAGGTACTCAGGATCTACGCTGCTCCGGTCCAGGGCCATGGGATTAAAGGCGGCGATATGGAGGGCCAGGGTAAAGATGAATTCCTTTACCTCGTCCTTCTGGAATACCTCGCTTTTGTCCGAGGCGGCTTTGACTACCACGCCTATATTGCCGTCGCCGTGTATGTACTGGGAGAGGTACTCGCCGGAAGCCGCTTTGAGTACCTTGACCCGCTTGAGGCTCATGTTTTCCCGTATCTTGACGGCAAGAGCGGTAACCATGTCGTTAAGACCGCCGAAAACTTTTCCGTCACTGGCAAGGTCGCTTTCGGTATAACCTTTCTCAAGAACCGTATCGGCGATAACGCCGCCGAGCGCGATAAACTCGGGATTCCGCGCGACAAAGTCGGTTTCGGAGGCAAGCTCGACCAGTACCGAGGCGTTGTCCTTTGTCTTTACAAAAACCTTGCCCTCATTGGTCGCCCGGTCCGAGCGTTTTTCTATCGCCGCGAGGCCTTTTTCCTTGAGCAGTTTTTCCGCTTTGGCAAAATCGCCGTCGCTGGCGCTAAGGGCATTCTTGCATTCCATCATACCCGCTCCGGTTTTCTCCCGGAGGGCCTTTACATCAGACGCGCTTATAGTAGCCATTTATTTAGAAACTCCTTGTTTTGGAACAGGCTCCCCCGCGCTGTTTTGGAAAAGCCTGCCGATTCGTGGTTAAGTCGCGGCAGCGTCGCGGCAGCGGCGCAAAAGCGCGTATGTCAGGCGTCCTCTCCATAGACCTTGTCAACATCCACGGGAAGCGGGTCTTCCTCTTCGGCATCCTCGCCCTTGACGGCGTCTTCACCGGCCTTGTCCTCTCCCGAGGCGTACTTGGCAATATCGATTTCCGTGTCTTCTTCCCGTATGGAAGCGTCGGTCATGACGCCGGCCATATCCTCGTCTTCCTCTCCCAGGGTTTCGATGATCTTGAGCCCCGCCTCGTTGTCGGCCTCGACAACCGCGTTGGCCACAATCTGGGTAAAGAGGGTGATGGCCCGTATGGCGTCGTCGTTTCCCGGTATGGGATAATTAATGCCGTCGGGATTGCAGTTGGTATCAACAACCGCCACAATGGGAATCCCCATGCGCTGGGCCTCGGCTACGGCAATGGCTTCCTTGCGGGTATCAATGATGAAGAGTATGCCGGGAATATCTTTCATTTCCTTGATGCCGCCGAGGTTCTTCTGTAACTTGGCCCGTTCCTTGCCGAGAGAAGAAATCTCTTTTTTGGTGAGGTTTTCGAAAGTTCCGTCAACTTCCATCTTTTCGAGCTTCTTCAGGCGGAGCAGGGATTTTTTTATGGTAACAAAATTGGTAAGCATGCCGCCAAGCCAGCGGTTGTTGACATAGAACATGCCGCAACGCTCGGCTTCTTTCTGGATGGCCTGCTGGGCCTGTTTTTTGGTTCCCACAAAAAGCACTGTCTTTCCCGAAGCGACGGTTTTCCGCACCACTTCGTAGGCGTCTTTTATGGCCTGTATGGTCTTTTGAAGATCAATAATGTGGATCCCGTTCCGTTCCGCGAAGATGTATTTCTTCATCCGCGGATCCCAGCGCTTGACCTGGTGGCCGAAATGAACCCCCGATTCAAGCAGGCTTTTCATCGTAACTACAGCCAAAATTTCCTCCGTTGTTCACGAACCCCAAAACACAGCCGTAACGGCGCGTCAAAAAGGATTCCGTGAATCCATCCCTGTATCTCACTGCCCAAAGGGCAGCGGAAATTTTTGAGCGGCTCCGTAAGGATAACCGTTCTCCCTTAACATGACATAAAACTGCTGGATTGGCAAGCCCACGGCAAGCTATGTCCAGAAAGTTCATTAGGGTGAGGCTGTTCCAAAACTTCAGTTTTTGGAACAGCTTCCTTGATGTAACAGGAAAAACCGGGGTTTTGACCGGTTTTTCCAAGAGCTTGTCCAAAACCAACCGGGTTTTGGAACAAGCTCGGGTTACTTTACTTTTTTGGTCCGTCTTACATAATCAGAAAACTGTTTGTCCAAAACAGTGTCAAATTGTTCTTTCAAATCCTGTTTAAAAATCTGTAAGCGCCCTGAATCATGGATATTGGATAAGCCTTCATAGGAATCCGGCAGAAAAAGTTCATAATCATCGATTCCCAGAGCCTTTGAAATCTTGCCAATCATGCTGTCGCTTACCCACTTTCGGCATTGTTCGATGGCATTTATGGTCTGTACAGAAATTTCAGACTTTTCAGCAAGTTTTTCCTGTGAAATTCCCTGTTTTTTCCGATAGTTTTTAAGATTATTGGATAAAATCCGCCTGATAGTCTTCATTTTATAATCATTAAAAACCTTAAAACAATTGACAACTTATTTATAGTAAGACATACTATCATAAGTAGTATGCTACGCCGTTAGCATTAACAATTCGCAAGGCGGCTTGACCGGCTGTCCACGAAACCAGCGGAAGTCCGCTTGGCGAAAATTCTTGCAAAGGAGAAATAAGATGAAAAGAACAGGACTCCTGGTAGTGATTGCTATCATCGCTTTTGCCCTTGCGGGCGCTTGCGCTTCCAGCGGCAAGGGCGGGGTATCGGGTGAGTCTCCCATGAAACCGGGCAGATACACAGAGACCGCATTTGGCTATCTTCTGAATTCAAAGTATGAGGTTACAGTCGTTGTTGACGGGCATGAAATTCGCGACATATACTCGACCGGTACCTCGAGAGACAATAGCCGGGACGTGGGTGCGAATGCCATACCGGTTTTGATTAACAGGATACTGGCCGAACAGACCGCTTCTGTAGACACGGTTACCGGCGCCACGATTACCAGTCTTGGCTTTCTGGACGCGGTGGAGAGGGCCTTACAGAAGGCCGGAGCGCCGGAGCGGATGTACCAAACAGTGGTACGGCAGCCCGTCGATTTGACTGTGGATTGCGATGTCCTGGTTATCGGAGCCGGTATGGCCGGTTTAAGCGCGGCACTAAGCGCAAAGTCAGCGGCGTCCGATAAAACTATTGTATTGATTGATATGACAGAAATATACGGCGGCTCCAGCAGAATGTCCGGTATGGTAATAGGGCTGCCAATGACTGAGAACGTGGCAGACAGGGATGAAATGGCTAATTGGTTCCAGGCGAGGGCTCAGGGTGACGCCGATATGAAGTTATTACGGCGCTGGGCTGACCAGTCCACCGACGCGTACCGGCTAACCACTGGTCGTATCAACCAATATCAATCCTTGAGAATTCCTGTCGGCGGCAGGATGGGTATTTGGCCAAAGCAATGGGGCCGGTATTATTTTGGTTCTGAAAGCGGGCGCTCGAACGATATAGGCGGCGGTGTATTTGTAGATGCCATTGCCCGCATGGTAACAAATGCCGGTGTTGTTTTTATGACCGGTGTCAGAGGCACGGAACTCATTGAAGACTCAAGCCGGAGGGTGACAGGAGCAAAAGCCGAGGGTAAAGGTATCAATTATACCTTTAATACACGGGGTGGAGTTATTATTGCGACAGGCGGCTTTGGCTGGGATGAGGAGTTAATGGCCAAGTATCTTCCTGGTGTAAGAGGCGGTGGGGCCAATATTCAACAGGGTGATGGTATCCGTATGGGTATACAAGTTGATGCGGACATGGTGTTTAAAGGCACGGCGAGTACACGCGGCGCGGTCTATGGTGATGCTACCGGAACGGATTATTGGTATACACAGCCGTGTATAACGAGTGACGGTTCATGGGCCGGAAGTTATGGTTATTATACATTTGATGATGTCCTTCCCGCCCAGACTGAGGATCAGGCCCAGGCAGAAAATTACATGGGGTATCGTCCTCCCAATGGCTTAAAGGCGCTTACGTATAATCACGCGTACACTTCTGAAAATGCCGACTGGGATTTAACGGACGAAAAAACAAGGCTGGGAGAACACTCATTCAACGTCATGATAAGGACTCAGATGCAGGGCCGCTTTTTGCAGGATCAATTGGCAAAAAAAGACCCCAATATGAAGTATTTTAACTTAGGCAAAGCCAACGACACGAATGCTTTAAACTTCCCTTCTGCTAAACCTGGTGTTAATACATGGAGCGCAAGCAGCCCCGCGGCGCTGGCGGCAGCGATAAATGAGCCTGGAATAACCGCACAAAAACTGGAAGCAGCTTATGCGGGTTTATTTGAGCCAGGTTCCGCGTCGGTGTATTATGCCATAAGGATAGAGCCTGCCAGCAATTTTACTCCTGGCGGTCTTATGATCGACACAGATGCGCGGGTACTCAGGAACGGCAGCCCAATACCCGGTCTCTATGCGGCAGGTGAAGTTGCCTCCGGCCAATTCTTCTATCGCTGTTACCCCACCTCTGGCGCCTTGCTCTCCATAGGAATGACCTTTGGCAATCTCGCGGGCTACCATGCCGTGACAGGAACGAGCAAAGGCATCACCCGTAATTAATGTTTAACATTTAGTGTTTTCTTAAAAACAGAGTTACCGGCTGCGGTGTACCCAGGCTTGGGTATACCGCAGTTTTTTCTGTAACCCGCTGCTTTATGACGAAGTCATTGGTAGAGCGGCTCCGTAAGGATAACCGTTCTCCCTTAACATGAGATAAAACTGCTGGATTGGCAAGCCCACTATGGAACTGTAACTGCCTTCCACGCGGGAGACAAAACAGCCGGCCAGGCCCTGTATGCGGTAGGCTCCCGCCACGCCCTGCCATTCGCCGGTATCAAGATACCACTCGATCTCGGCGTCCGATATACCGGCAAAGCGGACCGTACTGGAAGAAGAACGGGTGTCCATGACCCTGGTCCGTCCGTTGCAAAGCACCATGGCCGTATACACCTGGTGTTCCCTGCCCCTGAGCTTTTTGAGCATCGCCGCCGCGTCATCCCGGTCCCGGGGTTTGCCGAAAAGCTCCCCCTCAAGAGAGACAACCGTATCCGCGCCGAGTATCCAGGGCGGAGAACGACCGCTAAGAAGCCCAATAACAGCTTCGACTTTTTTGAGGGCCAGTTTTTCAGCCTGTTCCCCCGGAGCGATACCCGGTTCGGCCTTTTCGTCCACGCCGGGAACTACGATGGTAAAGGGGATACCCAAAAGTTTGAAGAAATCCTGACGCCTAAGGGATCCTGATGCTAAAATAAACGGTTCCATTACATCCCTGACAGTATGGCCGCTTTTACGCCGGTTTCCGGGACAACGGACATACTGTTTTTGAGAGATACAGGACTCGAACCTGCCACCTTCAGCTCCGGAGGCTGACGCTCTATCCAGATGAGCTAATCTCTCAAATCTCCAAATAAAAATAACGTACTTATGCGGGAACTGTCAATGGACCTGTCGGAAGGCCTTAGATTTTTATTACCGTGATGCGGTCTCCGTCAATGACGCAGGGGAAGCCCCCTTCCTTGAGTTCTTGGGCGGAAAGGCGGAGCCAGTAGCCGAAGGTTCCCGGATCGCCGGCGTCGGGGCTGAGGCTCGCGTAACGCGAATTTCCCGCCGCCCGTGCCGCGTCCAGAAGCACATGCCTGGCCGCCCAGTAGTCCAGGGCCACAGGATCAAGGCTGACGGCGACCATATTTTTTTCCAGGGCCCGTGAATAGCTTGAGGAAGGGCCGTGATCAGGGGATATCCATATCATATCGAGGATATTGAGCGCGGGAATTCTGGTACGGGCCATGAGCGCCCCCATGCCGCCCCTGCCGACGCTTTGATGGGGGCTCATGGCTGTAAGGGAATTCGACGGCACGCCCATGTAACTTTTTACCGCGCCGGTTACCTGGTATATGCCGTGGTGTTTGAGAACGGGCATATTGATCACCTTGAGGGCCTGGGGACGGTACTGCCCCGCGCCTTCATCCCATATTCCCATTTTGAAACTCACCATGGTTCCGTATTGGGTGGTAAATTTCGGATAACTTATCCTGATATTGGCTGACGGCACGGTTTCTCCCAGCACAAAGCCGTCCCGCCTGTCCCCGTCGGCGTATTCCCTGACTTCGTTTTTGGTGATGGTGTCCCACAGAAAACCGGAAACCCTGTTTCCCCTGGCCGCGAAATAATCGGCCACATCCTGGGCCGACTGCCTTTTGTCTTTCGCGTTGGTATTGTCCCAGTCAAGGCTGCCGCCGCTCCTCGCCGAGCCGAACATGCCCTGGCCGTTGTCGGCGATGATTATCTCGCCCGAAAACCCGCCGGAATCGCCAACCATATATTGAATCAGGGCTTTAAGGAGGTCCGTATTGGTTCCGCCCCGTTCAGCCCACTGGGAATTGATCTTGATGATAACCGTATCGTCCCGATCTATAAGGCCGTCATTACCGTTGTCCCGGAAAAAGGGCCTGCCGAAAATGCTGAGGGAATCAAGAAGCAGTTCCAGGCCGTTATCGGCGCCGTCGGTTCCTTCGCGGACAAAAACCAGCGCGTTATCCGAAGAAACCGCCGTATCCGAAGGAAGGCCGGATACGGTTTTAACGCCGGCCCTTTGGCCGCCGCCCGTACAGCCGGCCAGGCATCCTGAGAAAACCAGCAGGTACAGTATGGCGTTTTTCATTCCGGCGCCTCAGGACCCGCTTCCCGTCTGCTGATTCTGCCGCTGTTGGTTCTGCTGCTGTTGCTGATTCTGCTGCTGGTACTTGCGGAGATCGCTCAGGGCCTGTCTGGCCCGGTCCTGAACAGGACGTATATAACGGCCTTCGGCGATGCGCATGAGTACATTGATGGCGTCGGGGCTTCTGATGCCGTTGTTTCTTTCGGCCAGGGTCTCAAAGGCGTCAATGGCGGAGAGGGCAAGAAGATTATCAGGAAAGGTTACGTCGAATTTTCTGACTATAAAGGCAATGGTAGCGACTGTTTCGTCATTGTCGTTTAAGCCTATCCTGCCCAGGGATTTGACCGCTTCCTGGAGCACCATGGGCTCCCTGTCAACCACAAGCATCCGGAGCAGCGAATCCTTGGCTTCGGGAGTACCCATTTCGCCCAGGTATCTGGCCGCCTCCCGGCGTATATCGGGAAAATCGTTGACCAGCCTGTTGTTTTCCCTGGCCTGGTTGAGCACGCCCTCAAGACCCATGTATTCCAGGGCGTCACGGATTTCCCTGCTGGTATTTCCCCGGTCAATGGCCTCGCCTATGTACTGGAGAGCCAGGAGTTTCATTTCCCTGGAATCCGCATGGCTTTGTTCCCGTATGACCATGAGTTCCACCGACTGCTGCAGGTACGATTCTTCAACCGACATTTCCCGCTGGCTTGAATTCTGCTGTTGTGCCGGAACGGCCAGCGTAACCGTACATGCTACCGCGAACACGGCAGCGAAACGTTTCATGGTGAGTGTCATATTTCCTCCCTCGCCTCTCATTCGTATTTGTCCATACTGTATGTGGACAGACACTAATTCATTATCTTCCAGCTATTGCCGGTTTTTTCAAGCTCATACAGCCTGAGCCTCTGTCCGTTTGGGGTAAGGGTATAGGCCTTTACCCGGTTTTGACTGGTAAATTCAATATCGTCCACCCGGTCATTGGCGCGGGACGGGACTACCACATGGTTAAAATAATCCTCAGGGGAATTAAGTACGATTTTTTGCTGCCTGAGCCGGGCCGAGGCGGAAATCTGGGCCAGGAAATCCGGGGAACTTATGTTGCGCAGATAGTTTTCGCTCAGATGCGAAACCCAGGCCCGGTAGTCTCTGACCCGTATGATGCCGTTAAGGTCCTGGATCAACTGCTGTACATCGATTTTGGTCGAATCGAATATTTCCCGGCTGATGGTCGCCGGGTCAAAATTCTCATCGGGAGGCTCATCGGGAACCACCGGCTCGCTCTCCGCAACAAGCTCCGGGACAACCGGGGCAGCCGGAGCAGGGACCGCCTCCTGGCCGGAAGGCTGCCCGGCGCAGGACAGCAGGACCAGAAAACAGGGCAGCATACACCATACTATCGATGAAGTAAAATTCTTCATAATGTTTATATAATATACAAGGTTTGGAATTCAGTCAAATACCTCGTAATCAGTATAGCCTATATTATCGGTAAAAAACCGCACTTTCGGCTATTTTGTCCCGGAAAAACCCCTTCCGCCGCCGCGCCCCGGCCTTTCGCGGCGGCTTCCCGTAAAATCGCAGGGCATTGCCGGTAAAAAAAACTTGACCTGGGGCTTTTTCCCGATTATGCTGTGCCTTATGAAAAAGGCCGCTTTCCCCGGATCTTTTGACCCCATAAGCTACGGTCATCTTGATATAATCAGGCGGGCCAGCATACTCGTTGAGAAATTGTTTGTGGTTGTGGCGGTAAACAGCGAAAAAAAGTACCTTTTCAGCGGCGAAGAACGCATGTCCATGGTGCGGGAACTGATAAAACCCTGGAAAAATGTCGAAGCGGTGTTCTGCGATACCCTGGTCGTGGACTTTGTCAAAGAGCGGGATATCCCCATATTGATACGGGGGGTGAGGAGCGTCATCGATTTTGCCTATGAATACGAGCTTTCCATGATAAACCGCGGCCTTGACACCGAGGTGGAGACCGTTTTTATGGCCGCCGACCCGGCTTATTTCGTGCTCAGGTCCTCTTCCATCAAGGAACTGGCCTCTTTGGGCGGCGACGTGTCTTCCATGGTCCCTCCCCTGGTTGCCGAAGCCCTGAAAATCAAGTATACTAAATGATAGTGAATGCGCGGCGGCTTTTCAAACTATTGTAAAAGGCCCCGGAATACTCCCTTTTCTATCTTGACACTTTACGGTGTTTTTGTTATTTTGAATATGGAATAAGGGAAACATAAGCGAGGATAAGAGTATGGCCGTACCTAGATCGAAAACGTCAAAGGCAAGAACACGCCGGAGACAAACCCTCAACATGAAATTACGTTCCCCGACCCTGGTAGAATGTTCGAGCTGCGGCAACAAGGTGCTGCTTCACCGGGCGTGCCCCAAATGCGGTTTTTACCGGGGTAAACAGGTCATTGTTCCTGAATCAAAGACCTAAAGTTATTCCAAAGGAGAAGAGGAACCATGGACGATTTATTTGACAAAATCAAAAAATTAATCGCCGATAAGCTGGAGATTGACGAAGGAAAAATCACCCTTGACGCTTCCTTCCGCCAGGATCTGGGCGCCGACAGTCTTGATACCTATGAACTGGTCTATGCCATTGAGGAAGAAATGGGAATTTCCATCCCTGATGAAAAAGCCAATGAATTCGAGACTGTCAGGGACGCCTATGAATATATAAAATCCCAGCAGAAGTAAACCATGGCGGATCGCCTTTCCCGCGCGGTCCCGGTTCTTCCGGAACTTTCTCCCGGGAGAAAGAAAGAGCTGGCGGCTTTTCAGAAGACCGCGGGCATAAGGTTCAAGAGCCAGAGGCTTTTGAACCTTTCTTTCATGCACCGTTCCGTATCAAATGAATCAAACAACAAAATCAACAACGAGCGGCTTGAGTTTCTCGGCGACGCCATACTGGGGGCGGTAACCGTTACGCTGCTCTACAGCCTTTTTCCCGACCGCAGCGAAGGGGACCTGGCAAAGATAAAATCCGTGGTAGTTTCCGAGGAGATACTTTCTGTCATTTCCCTGGAACTGGGCATAGACCGCCTGCTCATACTGGGCAAGGGCGAAGACCACTCCGGAGGCAGGACCAAAAAGGCCATACTGGCCGACGCCCTTGAAGCCCTTATCGGCGCCTATTACCTTGACTCAGGCTACAAGGCCGTGGGTATCTTTATCCGCCGTTTTATACAGGGCGAGATAGACCGCGCCTCCGACAGCCACTACACCAGGGATTTCAAGACCCTGCTCCAGGAATACAGCCAAAGGCTCTACCGCTCCTATCCCAGCTACCGGCTTTCGCGGAAGACCGGCCCCGAGCATGAAAAAATGTTCTGGGTTGAAGTAAGCGTCAACGGAAAAAGCTACGGCCCCGGCGCGGGAAAAAACAAAAAAAGCGCCGAACAGGAAGCGGCCAGGCTGGCCTACGAAGAACTCGCCCTGCGGAAAGAGGCGGACAGCGCCGGTAGTCCTGGCGTGTAACAGCTTGTTTCCGGCAGTGTCCAGCGCATCACGTAAGCGTTCCGCGTTACTGAACTATACTTACAATAAATAATCAACAGTACGATTGACTTTTTTTCTCCGGTATTTCATACTCACCGTACCGAGCGGCATAGAGCATAAGTCCAGGTGACTTACGCTTCTATGCTGCTCTTTTTTTGGAGGTTTTATGGAAACGATTCAAACAGAGCACAAAATGGCGGTAATGCCGGTCGGGAAACTGTTGTTTTCCATGTCGTTGCCGCTCATGCTTTCCATGGTTATGGAGGCTCTGTACAACGTGGTGGACAGCCTTTTCGTTGCCCGCTTGAGCGAAAAGGCGTTAACCGCCTTAACCCTTGCTTTCCCCATACAACTGCTGGTGGTGTCCGTCACGGTGGGAACAGGTGTCGGCATCAATGCGCTGCTCTCGCGGCGGCTCGGGGAGAAAAACCAAAAAGGCGTTGACGAAACCGCCATGAACGGTATTTTTCTTGCGGGCATAACCTATGTATTATTTTTGCTGTTCGCCCTGTTTTTGACC